>DATLVJ010000615.1:0-4181 GCA_035577585.1 Candidatus Limnocylindrales bacterium | reverse complement strand
CAGCGAGACCGTCAGCGAAACGATGGTGAACCCGATCTGCTCCGAACCTTTCAGCGCGGCTTGAAGCGGGGAGTCGCCATGCTCCAGGTAGCGACTGATGTTTTCGATCATCACGATCGCGTCGTCCACCACGAAGCCGGTGGAAATCGTGAGGGCCATCAGCGAAAGGTTGTTCAGCGAATAGCCGAGCAGGTACATCACGCCAAACGTGCCTACGATCGAGAGCGGCACCGCGATGCTGGGGATCACCGTGGCGCGAATGCTGCGCAGGAAGAGGAAAATCACCATCACGACGAGCGCGATGGTGAGCAGCAAGGTGTATTGCACGTCCGCGACCGAGGCGCGAATGGTGGAAGTGCGGTCGGTCAGGATTTCCACATGCACCGACGCAGGCAGCGCCGCCTGCAACTGCGGAAGGATTTTCTTTACGCGGTCAACGACACTGATAATGTTTGCACCCGGTTGGCGTTGAATGTTCAAAATCACCGCCGGTTGCTTGTTGGCCCACGCAGCCTGCTTTTCGTTTTCAGAGCTGTCGATTGCGGTTGCGACATCGGTGAGGCGGACCGGCGCGCCGTTGCGAAACGCCACGATGATCGAGTTGTAGCCTTCGCTGGAAAGCAACTGGTCGTTGGCGCCGATGGTGAACGCCTGGTGCTGGCCGTCGAACGTGCCCTTGGCCTGATCAATGTTGGCATTGGAAAGCGCGGTGCGCAGATCTTCCAGGCTCAAGCCATACGAAGCCAGCGCCGTGGGATTCGCTTGCACGCGCACCGCGGGGCGCTGTCCGCCGCTGATGCTCACAAGGCCCACGCCCGAAAGCTGAGAAATTTTCTGCGCCAGCGTGGTGTCCGCCAGGTCTTCCACTTTTACGAGCGGCAGCGTGGGAGAAGTAATCGCCAGCGTCAGAATGGGCGCGTC
This sequence comes from Candidatus Limnocylindrales bacterium, assembly GCA_035577585.1. GTDB lineage: Bacteria > Acidobacteriota > Terriglobia > Acidiferrales > UBA7541 > Acidiferrum. Next base: position 3,260 of record DATLVJ010000615.1, on the reverse strand, counting down.
GGCAGGATTCACCTTGCTGTAAATCGGGGGATTCGGCAGCCCCGCCGGCAAAAGGTTGGAGGCGCCGTTGATTTCCGCCTGCACTTCCTGCTCGGCCACATCGATGTTCAAGTCCAGATTGAATTGCAGCGTGATGACGGAGCTTCCAAACGAACTCGTCGAGGTCATCTGCAGCAGGCCGGGGATTTGGCCGAAGTTTCGTTCGAGCGGCGCCGTAACCGAGGACGCCATCACGTCCGGGCTAGCACCGGGATAAAACGTCTGCACCTGAATCGTCGGGTAGTCCACCTGCGGCAGCGCGGAAACGGGCAACTGGCGATAGGCCACCAGACCCACCAGAATCACGCCCACCATCAGCAGCGTGGTTGCAACGGGCCGCAGAATAAACGGCCGCGAGGGATTCATCGCGCAGGTCCCCCTGCGGGTGAAGCGAAAGGAGAATTGGCACTGGCAGCGGCGGATTTGTTCACAGGCGCCGCGGGAACGCTCGATTGCCGAGGCTCGACCTTGCTGCCTTCCTGCAGCTTGTCCTGGCCGTCGGTGACGACGACATCGCCGCTATTGAGTCCTGAAGTGACGCCGGTGATATTTCCGTTGGCCTCGGCCAACGAGACGATGTGGATTTTCACCTTGTTGTCCGACTCAACAGCAAAAACATACGTGCCCTGAGGACCGCGCAGGATAGCGGTCGTGGGAACGAGCACCACGTTTTTCTTGGTGTCCACCAGAAGGTGGACGTTCACAAACTGGTTGGGAAACAATTCATTCTTTGCGTTGTCGAAAACCGCTTTCAACTTATAAGTGCCGGTGGTGGTGTCAATCTGGTTGTCGATGGTCAGCAATTTCCCGGTAGCCAGTTTGGTGGTGTTGTCGCGGTCGTAGGCTTCCACCACGATCGGTGCGCCCTTTTTCATGCGTCCCATTACTTGCGGCAATTGGTCTTGCGGCAGGCTGAAGAGAGTCGCGATGGGCTGCAACTGGGTGATGACCAGCAAGCCGTTCGTGTCCGTGGCATGCACCATGTTGCCCATGTCCACCAGGCGCAACCCCACGCGGCCGCTGATCGGGGCCGTGATGTGCGAATAGGTGATGAGCAGCCTGGCGTTATCAATCGTCGCGTTGTCCGCCTTGATCGCGCCTTCGAAGGTGCCTACCTGGGCTTGCTGGGTATCCAACTGCTGCTTGGGAATCACGCCTTCCTGGAAAAGCAACTTGAAGCGCTCATAGTCCACCTGGACGTCGCGCAACTGCGCCTGATCTTTCGCGAGCTGCCCCTGCGCTTGCTCCAATTGCACTTGATAGGGCCGCGGATCGATCTCGACCAGCGAATCACCTTCCCTGACGTTCTGTCCTTCGGTGAAATTGATTTTGACGATCTGGCCATCCACGCGGGAACGTACAGTAACAGTATTGAATGCGGTCACATTGCCCAAACCATTGAGGAATACCGGAAGGTCGCCCTTGGCCGCCGTGGCCACCACTACGGGAACGACAAAACCGCCGGGAGCGCCCATACCCGCCGCACCGCCCGGTCCTTTGCCTCCCGCCGCCGCGGCATCAGCTTGGGAATTCCGTCCGCGGTAATACCAAACCACACCGGCCACAAGGACCAGCAAAACCAGCCAGACCCACCAGCGGCCCTTCGAGTCGCCGTGAGAAAAGGAAGTGGTCGAAGAAGGTGTGCGGGGATCGCGCACATCGACCGAGTCAGTTGAAGCCATTCCGTGGTGCTCCTGTTTGCAATCTCAAAGGGAACTATAAGCTCATGTCTTTCCGTGGGCTCGCCTGGGACATCCGAAGGCACGATCCTTTGGCCATTAGCGTATAGGAATCCTTAGTTCTCTGCTACATAGGACGCACGAGAAAGGGGAATAGTTACTCTTCCAAGCCCCTGGAAAACGGACTTTCCTGGGCTGGCAACTGCCGGGAGTCGAGTAACAAAGAAAAGTGCACAAGCGGGGTGGCCGTCGTACACTAGGCACACATTTTTGGATGGGTTGAGCCAGGCAAACTAACCTGTGGAGGAGTAAAACTTACTTATGCTTAAGGGAATCCTGCTAGGAATTGTTCTGGGGTTCGTTTTGGTTTTTATCGGCGGGTATCTCTACTTCGCCAGCGGGCAAGCGCCCGTCGCCACCAACTCCCCCGAAATGCCGTTCGAGCGGAAGTTCGCCAAGCTGGCGTTGCACGCCTATCTCGATAAACTTCCCCACCCGAATCCTACGGTGCCTGCCGATGAACCGAATCTTCTGGCTGGAGCAAAGGTTTATAAGGAGAACTGTGCGGTGTGCCACGGCCTGCCCGGCGAGCCACACAACGCCATCGGGAACGGCATGTTTCCCAAGCCACCTCTCCTGTTCCGCGGCGTGGGCGTCACGGACGACGACGCCTGGGAGTCATACCACAAGGTTTCTGGCGGCATCCGCATGACCGGCATGCCCGGTTTCAAGGATCGGCTGAGCGACACGCAGATGTGGCAGGTAAGTGTGCTGGTGAAAAACGCGGACAAGCTGCCCGCTTCGGTGAAGGCGGAACTGGCGCCTCCTCCGGGGACGATTCCTCCACCAGCGGCGGCACCCGGTAAGCCGGATTCTGACCACGACCACATTCATTAATCGTTACGGAAAGTTTTTCTCGCGAGCTTGAAGCGCTTGCAGAGACTAGGCGCGCCCTGTCACCTCCGCGGAACTGGACCGGTTGAGCGAATCGGCGCGCCTTAATTCCGGGAAAATCCAGGCCCAAAGGACGGTCACAACGATTGCGCCAACGCCGCCCAACACCACGGCCGGGACGGCTCCGAACCACTGAGCGGCCAAGCCGGATTCAAATTCGCCGAGTTCGTTGGATGCGCCGATGAAGATCATGTCCACGGCGTTCACGCGGCCGCGCATTTCGTCGGGCGTCTCAATCTGAATCAGAACGCCGCGAACCACCACGCTGACCATATCCGCTGCTCCCACAAAGAAAAGCGAAATCATCGAGAGCACAATGTTGTGCGATAACCCAAAGACAATGGTGAATACGCCGAACCCCGCCACGCACCACAGCATCGTTGCGCCGGCTCTTCGCCGGATGGGTTTGTAGGCAATCAGCAACGCCATCACGGCCGCTCCAACGCCCGGTGCGCTTCGCAGCAGTCCCAGGCCCCACGGCCCGGTCACAAGAATTTCCTTCGCGTAGACGGGGAGCAGCGCGACGGCGCCACCGAGGAGCACGGCGAAAAGATCCAGCGAAATCGACCCAAAGACCAGCTTGTGATT
>DATLVJ010000614.1:0-6625 GCA_035577585.1 Candidatus Limnocylindrales bacterium | reverse complement strand
CGATCGGATACACCAATGGTCCGCCCGATCTTTCTAAGAGCAATATCGCCAACGGGGCCACGCCTTCCGGAAATTACCAGGGCGAGCCAATGAACCCGGGGTCGCCGCCAACTCCTTCGACGGGATCGCAGACGATGGCTGACATCCACTTGTACACGGACCCCAACTGGCTGACGCCCAGCGGCCTGGATGCCGTGGTGCAAGACATTACCAACAATGCCGATGCAGTCATCACCGGGCCCGCCACGCCGGGCAGTTTTCCTTCCGGGATGTCCGCCACCCATCCGATGACCATTGTCGTGAACGGCGACCTGGACATGAACGGGTGGCGCAACACGGGATATGGACTGCTGGTAGTGACCGGCACTTTGCACTATGACCCCGATGCGACCTGGGAAGGCGTAGTGCTCGTGATCGGCCAGGGAAACTTTATCTCCACCAGGGGCGGCGACGGGCAGATCGACGGAGCCGTCTTTATCGCCAAGACCCGCGATGGCGCGGGCAATGAGTTGCCGTCGTCGACCGGCTTGGGTGCAAGCTCGTTCAGCCAGACCGGGCCGGGAACCCACGTCGGACAAGGAATCAATTACAACAGCTGCATCGCGCGAGCCGCCGAAGGGCCGATCACTTACAAGGTCATCGCTTTTAAAGAAATTCCCCTCCCCAATTGATAAGGCTCGCGCTTTTCCACCTTCCCTGAAGTTTTGCAAAAATGACCTGACACGGGTGGCGCGGTATACTAAGGGAATGGGCCACACCTCAAGAGAGCCACAGATACACGGCACGACGGTTTTGTGCATCCGGAAGGATAATAAAGTTGTGCTGATCGCCGATGGACAGGTGACCATGGGCGACCACGTGATCAAGCACACCGCCAGGAAAACCCGACGGCTCTATAACGACAAAGTGGTTGCGGGATTTGCCGGCTCGACCGCCGACGCGATTTCTCTCTTTGAACGATTCGAAGGCAAGCTGCAGGAACATTCGGGGAATCTGCAAAAAGGGTCCGTGGAACTGGCCAAGGAGTGGCGCAAAGACCGCGCCCTGCGGCACCTGGAAGCGCTGCTGATTGTGGCCGATTCGAAAGGGACCTTTGTGCTTTCCGGGAATGGCGACGTAATCGAACCCGACGACGGCCTTTGCGCAATCGGCTCCGGCGGAGTTTACGCGCTGGCAGCGGCGCGCGCGCTGATGAAGCACACCAAGTTGCCGCTGAAAGAACTTGCGCTGGAAGCCATGCGTATCGCCAGCGAAATTTGCATTTACAGCAACGCAAACTTTACCGTAGAAGAGATCTAAGGGAACCGCCGGAATCGTTCCTTCCGGCGAGGTCAAGGAATCGAGCTTTCATGGCTATCAAGACTGAAAAAGAAATCACATTGTTTCCCGGCGGCAATGGGGGCGTGCCCCTGGAAGAGGGGGAACTGCTTCCGGCGCTGGATGATATGACGCCGCGGGAAATTGTGGTGGAGCTCGACAAATATATCGTCGGGCAGGCTGCTGCCAAGCGGGCGGTGGCCGTGGCTTTGCGGAATCGCGTGCGCCGGCAGAAATTGCCGCCGGAGATCGCCGAAGACGTACTTCCGAAAAATATTTTGATGATCGGGCCCACCGGCGTGGGGAAGACGGAAATTGCGCGGCGGCTGGCGCGCCTGGCGGGCTGCCCGTTCGTGAAAGTGGAAGCGTCGAAGTATACGGAAGTCGGCTACGTGGGGCGCGACGTGGAATCGATGGTGCGCGACCTGGTGGAAACCTCGATCGACATGGTGCGCGAGGAAAAGCTGGATGAAGTGGCGGATCGCGCGGAGCAGGCCGCAGAAGAACGCGTGCTCGACCTGCTGCTTCCCCCACAGGTCGAAGCGCCGGGAACCCCGGAAGCGGAGCGCGTGGCCCAGCGCGAACAGACCCAGCGTACCCGGGAAAAACTCCGCGTGCAGTTGCGCGAAGGCAAGCTGGACCAGCGCATGGTGGACCTGGAAGTCCGCGAGCGCGCTATGCCTTCTTTTGAAATTATTTCCAATCAGGGCGTCGAAGAGATGGACGTCAACATTAAGGACATGCTTAGCGGCATGTTCGGCCAACAGAAGAAAAAGCGCAAAATGAGCGTGGCTGACGCGTTCGAATACCTGATCCAGGAAGAAGAGAACAAGCTGATTGACATGGACCAGGTGACGCGCATCGCGGTCGAGCGCGCCGAGCAGATGGGCATCATTTTCGTAGACGAAATCGACAAGGTGGCCGGTCGCGAATCGGGCCACGGGCCGGACGTCTCGCGCGAGGGCGTGCAGCGCGACATCCTGCCGATCATAGAAGGCACCACGGTCAACACTCGCTACGGGATGATCCGCACCGACCACATCTTATTCATCGCCGCGGGCGCGTTCCACGTCACCAAGCCGTCTGACCTGATTCCCGAGTTGCAGGGGCGCCTTCCGATCCGCGTGGAAATGCAGTCGCTGAAGGAAGAAGATTTTGTGCGCATTCTTACCGAGCCAAAGAACGCGCTCATCAAGCAGTACATCGCATTACTTGAAACCGAGGGTGTGAAGCTGACGTTTACCGAAGACGCCGTGCAGTCCATCGCCCGGTTTGCCACCAGCGTCAACGAGCAGACGGAAAACATTGGCGCGCGCCGCCTGCATACCATCCTCGAAAAAGTTCTGGATGAGCTTTCCTTCGAAGCGCCCGACCTCAAGAAGAAGACCGTGAAGATTGACGCCGCCTACGTCAACAAGCAGCTTGCCGATATCGTGAAGAACCAGGATTTGAGCCGGTACATTCTCTAAGTTCTGAAAATTGAAATTAGAAAATGGAAAATAGAACAGGGACGCCATTCTGCCTGCATAAACTCCCCGCACAGTCTGCTTTCACCTTCCATTTTCTATTTTCCATTTTCTTGTTGACGGCGGGATGTGGCGCGCCGGGCGAGCCTCAGCCTCCTACTCCTCCCGTTCCCCAGGCCATTGCTGATCTCGCGGCGAAACAGGCTGGCGACGGCGTCCTGCTCATTTTCACCATGCCGGGTAAGAGCACCCTCGGGGACAGGCTGCAGCAGGTTCCTTCCTTCGAAGTGCTGCGTGGCGCATTGCGCGCGGATGGCACGCCGGATCCAAAATCTTTCCGAGTGGTGGATACCGTCCCGGGTGCGTTGGTGGCCCGCTATTCGCAGCGCGGCCAGGTGCAATTTCTCGATCCTGTTTCTCCCGCGGATCCGCAATTTCGCTCCGGCCAACCCTTCGTCTATCGCGTGCACACTCTTTTTTCCGCCAAGCGGCCTTCTCCAGATTCGAAAGACGTCACCCTGCGCCTGTATCCCGTCGCAGAGCGGATCTCTTCTCTGGACGCCGGCTTGACGGAGCAGGGCATTAATCTGAAATGGCCCGCGCCAACGCACACTTCCGGCGGCGAACCGCTTACAGCCGTCCAGGAATACCATGTGTATCGCGGCGAGCTGGACCCCGCAACCGCTGGCGCTGCCGCAAACGACCCCCAACAGGCGAAATGGAATTCGCCGCTGCTACAGCTGGGGGCCACAACCACCACCGACTATCGCGATTCGGGGTTCGACTACGGGAAGACCTACGGGTATCTCGTCCGCAGCGTAATCGTCTCGCCTGCGGGCCCGCTGGAATCGAGCGACTCTCCGCTGGCCATCGTCACACCCAAGGACACGTTTCCTCCGGCCGCTCCGCAAGGCCTTGTCGCCGCAGTCCAACCGGGAGCGGTCCCGGATTCCGTTGCCGTGGAACTCTCCTGGTCCATCAACGTGGAATCCGACCTCGCCGGCTACCGGGTTTACCGCAGCCAGCAGGAAGGCGAGCGAGGCGCGTTGATCACGCCGGAACTCTTGCCCTCGCCCGCGTATCGTGATAATTCTGCAAAGTCCGGCCAGCGCTATTGGTACACCGTAACGGCCGTGGATCGTGCCGGAAATGAAAGCGCTCCCAGCCTTGCGGTCGCGGTGGATGCCGCGCAACCTTCCCGCTGAGCCCGTGTTCTTACCGATGAGCGACTGTCAGGTAGGCAGCCCAGCACCATGCCTGCAAATTTCAGCCCGCCGGGTTACCGGTGGTTCCACATTTTCCGTCACCCCGCCATTCGGGTAGGGTTGTACACCGGAGTCTGGCTGTCCGTGGGATTCGTCGCGTGGGTGGTGATTGCCAATCGCGTGCCGTTTCTGGAGCCGCTGGCGCAAGAGCGCAACGTAATTGCCACGATGGCGCTGGCGTTGATCGCAGCTATGCCCGTGATACGTTTCTTACGCTCTCCGGGCGAATTGCTGATTTCCGGGTTGCTTGCGTGGAGCGTGCTCGCGCTCGGGTATCGGATTCTCAGCCTCATCTTTGTGTTGCTCCAGGATTACTACAGCACTTTCCACGTGTTTGTGCTCGGCGCCGTCGCCTATCTGCTTTTTGCAACCTTATCGTGGATTGGTATGATTGTTTGGCGGGCGCGAGAAGCTCAGGGTACGCATACCCCCCGCTGAACAGGTCCCCACAAAATGAAATTTTGCCGATTTGTCCCCAAATCCGCAGGCGCAGCCTCCCGCGTTTTGCCATCTTACGGTCTGATCGAAGGCGAAATGATCCACGAAATTTCCGCGCCGCCCTGGCTGACGTGGAGGCGGGAAGAGGCTGTGCTTCCGCTGCGGGAAGCGCGATTGCTCGCTCCCGTCGAGCCGTCGAAGATCGTGTGCGTTGGGCGAAACTATGCCGCGCACGCCTCGGAAATGGGCAACCAGGTCCCGAAGGAGCCGATGATCTTCCTGAAGACCCCTTCCTCGGTGGTCGGAACGGATGAGCCGATCGTGCTCACCCGCTATTCGAACCATGTGGACTATGAGGCCGAACTCGCAGTGATCATCGGAAAGCGATGCTCGCAGCTCAGCGACTCCGACGATGCCTTGTCCTACGTTCTTGGCTACACCTGCCTGAACGATGTCTCCGCGCGCGATTTGCAGAAGAGCGACGTCCAGTTCACGCGCGCCAAGGGCTTTGACACCTTTTGCCCGGTGGGCCCGCACATTGAAACGCAACTCGATCCGCGCAATGCGCTTGTAGAGGCGCGTTTGAACGGGGTGGTGAAGCAGTCCGGCAGCACCTCGCTGATGGTTTACCCTGTGGAGTTTTTGGTTCGCTGGCTTTCGCGCATGATGACCCTGCTTCCGGGCGACGTGATTGCCACTGGAACGCCCGCCGGCGTCGGCCCTCTCACCGCCGGAGACACGATTGACGTCTCCGTCTCCGGAATCGGTGTGTTGCACAATCCGGTGCACTCCCCGGCTTCCTGACTTCGCACACCTTGCCCGCATTCGGTACTATAAAAGGAGTAGGGAGGGCCGGTGTCCTGCCTGGGGATTGCTCAGGGGGCGGGTCGCCTGTTTTTCTCTCGCAAACATTCCCAATTCAAGTGTGTGAGGGGTTGAGCGTTGAAAGAGTTGCTCGCCGACTGGAAATTGCTGCTCATGATTGGCGGTGGAAGCCTCGCCGCACTCGCGCTGATTGCTTACGCTTTCGCGCGCCCCGCGGCTGATCCGGAGGCCGAGGAGCGAAAGCGACGTCTGCATCTGAACCTGATCGGGCGAATCGCGGAAGGCCAGGTGGTGGAGCTGGCGCAGCATCCGGCGCCTCCGGTCGAAAAGCGTGGCGGGCTGTTTGGAACGCGTTCCCAGCCGCTGGTGGAGGGCCGGCCGCGCAACCTGGTTTCCTACAGTTACTCCATTTCGGGTGTGACGTATCACACCGCGCAGGACATCACCGGGCTGGAGAGCCAGGTAAAAGTCGAGCGTTTGGTGACGGGATATCCGACCAGCGTAAAGTACGATCCCGCAAATCCCAGCGATTCGATCGTTGTCGCGGATGATTGGTCGGGCCTTCGGTAGGATCACTCGTCAAAGCGCAAGTCTCGTCATCCCATTTTTCCCAAATATAGTTTGCTACCGTGACCTTGGTGTCTGCGCTGCATCCCGGAATTCAGCTTTGCGCGCGAATGCGTTATGCTTTGGCTGGCCGCATTCGGTGGCGTTTGCACTGCCCATGAAACAGATATTTCTTTCTATTCTGACGACGCTGATGATCGTTGCCACCACGCTGAGCGCGATGGTGATTCTGGTGAAGGCCACGCTGTTCGTGACCTCGATCGAATCGCCGCTGCCCCGCGCTGGCGCCATCCTGGCGGAAATATTGCTCGGCGTAGTGCTTCTGCTTGGTACGGTATGGCTGGCCACACACGCGGCGGTTTTGATTTTCGCCCCAAAGAGCGACGAGCCCGAGGGAGGGCCTCTTGGCTGAAAAGAATCGGACCTGGGAATCGGCCGGCAACGCGGACCGCATGCAACAACTCCGCCGCATGTCGGAGGAAGCGGAAGCCGGCGGCGGCCCGGAACGCCGCGAGCGCGAGCACAAAGCCGGAAAACTTTCCGCGCGTGAACGGATTGAACTGCTTCTGGACGAAGGCACGTTTGAGGAACTCGACAAATTCGTGCGCCACCGCTGCGTGGATTTTGGCTCAGAGGAGCAGCGGCCGGCGGGCGACGGCTTCGTTACCGGATTCGGGCGGGTCGAGGGACGCCTGGTCTACGTTTTCGCGCAGGATTTTACCGTGTTTGGCGGCTCGCTCTCGGAGA
>DATLVJ010000613.1:0-2575 GCA_035577585.1 Candidatus Limnocylindrales bacterium | reverse complement strand
TGGCGCGCTGGTCGTGGAGTAGCGCGAGGTAGCCTAGCAGGTCGTCGGTAATGCGTTGCGGCTCAGCTTTCGAATAGAGGACGTGGAGTTTCTCCGCGATTTGCTGGACGGTGTGTTTACCGTCGCAGAGTTGCACGATTTCGAGGCTTGGGCCATTCAGGCGAAGCGCGCGCTCCGGCATCAGCAGGGTGCGAGGGAGTTGCGATTTTTCGTTGAGCCGCACACCGGGTGCAAGGCGGGGCGTGGCGGTGAGTTCGGGCTTCATGAAGATTCCTTGGCGGGCTGGAAGGCGCCTGGTGGCGGCCAGCCTGGATTTACGTACGCGAAATAGAGCGCATCGAGCTGCGCCCACAGAATATCGCACTTGGCGCGGAGGGCGGCGTAGGCGAGCTCCTGCTGTTCGCGGGTGCGGGCGTGTTTTACGCAGTAGGCAAGCGCGAATTCGGCGTCTTCGGGAGCTTGCGTGAGGCGTCCCTTGAAATATTCGAGGGCGGGAACGAGCCAGGGATAGTGCTCGCGCATGCGGTCCATGCGAAGGGAAATTAACGTTTTGCTGAAGAGCTCGGTGAGGGAAGAGGCTACTGCCTCGAGATGTGAGGTGCGCGAGACAAGCAAGACATAGGCCTGCACGGCGTAGCGCGTGGCGGGGAGAATGCCCTCGCCGTTGATAGCTTGCTCGCGATGGAGGCCGGTGCCTTCCACGAGCTTCAGCCATTTTTCGATGCCGCCGGGATGCTTGCCATCGCCGTCGTGGTCGAGGATGCGTTTGCGCCAGGCGACGCGGAAGGCGGGGTCTTTGCTGCGAGCGAGAATTGCCGCGTCTTTGATGGGGATGTGGGACTGGTAGTAGTAGCGATTCAAAGCCCAGGCTTGCAGCTGACCGCGCGTGAGCTTGCCTTCGTGCATCAGCAGGTGGAAGGGATGCTTGTGGTGATAACGCTCTTCGCCGATAGCGTGAAAGCCGGCGATAAATTGTTTTTCGTCGAGCGGCTTTTCGTTCGAGCTGGGTTTCATAAAGAGATGGTAAGCCCATCGTAGGCGATTTCGAAGCCCGCTTCCAGCACCGCGCGGTGTTCGGGGGAGTCTTCGTCGAGGATGGGATTGGTGTTGTTGATGTGGATGAGGATTTTTCGCCCTTTTGCGTTTGCAGGAAATTGGGCGAGCAATCCATCGGCTCCAGAAAGAGGAAGGTGGCCGATTTCGCGAGCGGTTTTGTTGGTGCGGCCGGTGAGTTTCAATTCGTCATTAGACCAGAAGGTGCCGTCGATCAAACAGACATCCGCCATTGTGGCCAGCTTCTGCCATTCGGAGTGCTGACCGGAAAGCGAAGGAGCGATGAAAAACTTTTTCGCGTCTTGCTCGAACAGAAAGCCGACGGCGGAGTCTTCCGGAGTTGCCGTGCGAAGAAATTCATCGCTGACGTAATCGGGGAACGAGCCACCCAGGGGGATGGTGTTGATGACGAAGGTGGGCTATTCACCCGGGGATTCGGAGAGATGACAGCCGAGGCGGCCGGCGCTGGAGAGGACCTGCCACTGAACGGGAGGATCGGCGCGATCAAGGACTTTGAAAATACGATTTTCGGATTTCAGTGCGCGCTGGACGCCGGCGGTGGAGAAGACGAAGAAATTTTGAAACTCCCGCAGATGGAGCAGGCCCATCACCGCGTCCACATCAGCGGACGGCAAAAAGACGCCGGCGATGGGAGAACGCCCGGGCGCATCAGGATTAGAAGCGAGTTCAGGGGCGGAAAGAATCTGGCCGCGCAAATCCGGTGACGCGCAGACGAGAAACCAGAGGCGATCGTCAGGTGAGAATGCGATTTGAGTTTGGGTGCGAGGCTTGGCGCGGAGCGTGGCGGCTCGGAGTCCCGCGCAATTGCGGCAGGCGCAATTCCATTGGGGAAAGCCGCCGCCGGCCGCGGAGCCGAGAATTTTGATTTTCACGAGGGGATTCTCCCTGTTGCAAGTGGAGACGGCAAGCCGGGCCAGGGATTTGGAAGCGCGCAAACGCAAAACGGCCCGCCTCCGCCGCAAAAATCGGCGGCTACGGCGGGCCCTACGTACACGATTTTAGAGTTCGGCGTTGGCGTACGAGCTGACTTCGCAGTTCAAATCGATTTCTTCGTGTTGCGGGGTGACCCATTCCATGGCGATGGCTCCTTGAATTCGGATTATCAGTTCGCAGGGCAACAAGAAAATAACACAGGGATGCGAGGAAGGGAAGCCGGAAGAAGTGTAAGAAAGGAAGAGAGCCGGCGGACTGATGTTAGAGAGAAAGACGAACATTAGGCGAAAGTAACACAACCTTGTAGTCAACTTTTTTGCTACACGAGGGTCGCAAAATCCACATGATTTGCACAAATCCCGCTGAATTTCCTTGACATGGTTATCAATCGGAATAAGATGTGGACAAAAGTGGATTGAAGTGGTTTTTAGTAGAGTAAAGTAGGGTGGTTTAGAGGGCTGTGGTGGAATTGGGCAAACCGATTCTCCAACGAAGTGGGCAAAGTGAAACTGCGGGGAAACTGTCCAGCGAAGGTGGACGAGAAGGGTCGTCTGAAGATACCCGCCGT
>DATLVJ010000612.1:0-13570 GCA_035577585.1 Candidatus Limnocylindrales bacterium | reverse complement strand
GCACCGAGATCAATTCCACACCGTAAACCTGCTGGAACGCCTGGTCCAGCAGAGGCCGCGAAACCTCAAAACCGATGAAGTCGTGATAGCTTTCGGAAGCGTACTGCCCTTTGGCCACCTGCAGCACGTCAAATCCGAACTCCGTTTTCACGTGCGCCAGCGTGTCGTCCTCGTACGTCACAAAATCCCCGAACTTGCTCTTCAGCTTCGGATAGAGAATCGGTACCGCACGGTTGGTCGCCAGCCGGTGCCCCTGGTTGTCCGTCGCGTAATGCGAAAGTGCCCCCAGCGCGAAGGCGTAGTCGTACACGTTTTGCGCATCCCGCAACAATGCCAGCACAAATTCGCCGCTGCGAACATAGTGTGTCAGGTCGCTGAAAAAGTGGCTCCCGTGCGGGTAATAGCCCAAGTCCTGAATGATGGAGCCGCCATACGCATAGGCCTGCGCCGCGCTCAATTGCTCTTCAGTCGCCTCGGGATACCGCGCCTTCAGCAACGGTTTGACGTGTGATTCCCAGGTGGTGTCAATCAGGGCTTGATGGGCCAGCACCGCATAGCCGAACCCAGTTGGAGGCAGAAGGAGTTGTATGACGAGGAGAAGTACAAGTGACGCGGAACTCGCGCGGACCCAATGCGAAAACCTGCCGTTGCGCGCCCCGCCGATCAAGAAGTTTGGTCCTGAATCTTTGGAGTTTGCCGCATCGCTTCAGTGTAGCCCAGAAGCACCCGGCTTTCCCTCAAGAGAATACCTTAGTATTTGCGCAGAACCCCAATGACCCGGCCCTGAATTTTCACGTCGCCTGCCGCTACCAGGATGGGCGCCATATCCGAATTCGCGGGTTGCAGCCGCACTTTGCCGGACCCTTCGCGATAGAACCGTTTCAGCGTGGCCTCGTCCCCCGCCACCAGCGCCACCACAATATCTCCCGCATTCGCCACCTGCGTCTGCTCGCACACCACAAAATCGCCGTCCATGATGTGATCCTCGATCATGGAGCTGCCCTTCACCTGCAACACAAACGAATTTCCTCCGCGCGCAAAATCTCCCAATGAAATCGTTTCCCGCTCTTCCACCGCTTCCAGCGGACGGCCCGCCGCGATTCGCCCCACCAGCGGCAATTCCTGGATGCGCCGCTCGATCACCTGCTCTTTCACCGATTTCGGCAATTGCACAATTTCAATCGATCGGCTCTGGTTATAGCCACGGCGTATGAAACCCTTCTTCTCCAGCGTGCTGATGTGCTTGTGCACCGTGGCCAGCGACGTCAATTTCAAGCCCTTGCCAATCTCCTCAAAGCTCGGTGCGTAGCCATGCTTCGTCTCAAACGAAACCAGGTAATCCAACACTTCCTTTTGCCGTTTTGTCAGTGCCATCCGTAGCCTCCGCGGCTCGCCGCTTCATTCTTTCCGCGCGGCATCTGTACTCGGCCTTCTGCCGTAGCAGTATCTGTCCAACCAGGCCACACTCTAGGCGAAAAGAAAGCGAACGTCAAGTGCTCTTTTGCGCAAACCCACCTCCCGCGTACCCTTTTCTCCCCATCCCCCATGTGTTCTCCTTATCCCCAGCCATGCCAGAAACCATTTGGACTTCCACTCGTCGGTCCGCAGGCGTCACCTGCGCGGCAGCGCTCGCTGTTCTCGGCAGCAGTTCCGCCTTGTTGGTTTGGGGAAGTTTTTTCCTCGGTGTGATCGATTCAGGGCCGGTCTCCCATGGCAAGCGCTTGTACGAACTCTATCCATTCACATTGTTTCTCCTCTTCTCCGTCCCGCTTTTCCTCATCGCTTCCGGAATTCGCACCGGCATCGGCTTGTTTCAACTCAAGCCGTGGGCTCGCCAGGGGGCTCTCCTATGGGCCAGCGTTGCTCTTTGTTTCTGCACCTACATGATTGCATTCCGCCCGTTTGAAACATTCTTCTTGCCAGACCACTTTGTCAGTGAACTGGAGTCATTTAAACAATTACTGGCGATCTCCCTGGTCATCGCTCTGTTCCCCCTCAGCGTCTGGTGGATTTTCTTTTTTCGCTTGCCCAGCGTGAAGAGCCAGTTCGAACAACCTGCGCAGTCCGAACCTGTCCAGAGCTGATCCCTTTCACAAATTTACTTTTCAGGGCGCCCCCACTCATGTCTTAATCGTCCGGCTGGCAAGTGTGGTCTATAGCTGCGCATGAAGGCTTCCGACCCATCCGGCGCGATTGTTGCCGGCGCCATCGTTGGGTTTCGCAACAGTCTCTTTGCCCTTCCCGCTTCCTTCACGACGGTATGCTATTCTTATCTTGTCGGTTTCTGGCGGTCAGATGCTCGCTCCCGCGAATGTTTTCTCGGACCGCCCACTGAATTAGGACAACTCTCCTACACTCCAGGGTGAGCAGTCCGCAGGACGGGGGTAACGCGCCAAGATGTCTTCATTAATGGATATTCCTTCAGGGAAAACCAAGCGGGAAGTTATCGACCAGGCGGTCATCCGCTTTGCCGGCGATTCCGGCGACGGCATGCAGATTACGGGCAGCCAGTTTACCAACACCGTCGCGATCTACGGCAACGACATTGCAACTTTCCCCGACTTTCCCGCCGAAATTCGTGCCCCTGCGGGCACCGTTCCAGGAGTCAGCGGCTTCCAATTGAATTTCTCTTCCGGCGAGGTCTACACGCCAGGCGACTCCGTGGATGTGCTGGTGGCCATGAATCCAGCGGCGTTGAAGGTAAACGTTTCAGACTTGAAAGCCAATGGCATCCTGATCGTCAATTCCGACAGTTTCGAGGAAGCCGACCTTCGCAAAGCGCATGTTACCTCGAATCCGCTGGAGGATAATACCCTCGACAAGTTCCGCGTCTTTCCGGTTGAACTTCAGCGATTGACCCGCGCCGCACTCCAACATCTCGGCCTCGACGCCAAGTCCATGGATCGTTGTAAAAATTTCTTCGCGCTCGGCATGTGCTACTGGCTCTACAACCGCTCCATGGAGCCGACCGTCCGCTGGATCGACGACAAGTTCAGCAAGAAGCCGCTGCTTTCCGAAGCCAACAAGCTCGCGCTGAAGGCCGGCTATTCCTACTGCGAAGCCACTGAAGCGTTTCAGATCAGCTACGAAATTCCTCCGGCGCAACTCACCCCGGGCACCTATCGCAACCTAAGCGGCAACCAGGCGCTGGCCATCGGCTTTGTTACTGCTGCGCAAAAGGCGGGCTTGAAGCTGTTCCTCGGTAGCTACCCCATTACTCCTGCTTCCGACATTTTGCATGAGCTTTCGAAGTACAAGAATTTCGGTGTGCTTACCTTCCAGGCCGAGGACGAGATCGCCGCCATCACCAGTGCCATAGGCGCGGCCTATTCGGGCGCGCTGGCGATCACCGCCACCTCTGGTCCAGGTATGGCGCTGAAAACGGAAGCTCTGGGGCTCGCGGTGATGACCGAACTGCCGATTGTGGTCTGCAATATTCAACGCGGCGGCCCTTCCACCGGCTTGCCGACGAAGACCGAGCAAGCCGACTTGCTGCAGGCACTCTTTGGACGCAACTCCGAGGCTCCCGTGCCGGTGCTCGCCGCTTCCACCCCCGGCGACTGCTTCTGGACTGCCCTCGAGGCCAGCCGCATTGCGCTAAAATACATGGTGCCGGTCATAGTTCTCTCCGATGGGTATCTCGCCAACGGCGCGGAACCCTGGCGCATCCCCACCGCCGAGGAGATTCCCTCAATTCCCGTGAAGTTTGCGACAAATCCCGAAGGCTTCTTCCCCTACAAGCGCGATCCGCAGACACTGGCGCGGCCATGGGCTATTCCCGGAACTCCTGGACTCGAACATCGCATTGGCGGCATCGAAAAGCAGGACGTGACGGGCAATGTGAACTACGAGCCACTAAACCACGAAAAGATGGTGCGTATTCGCGCCGCGAAAGTGGATGCCATCCGCCAGGACATTCCCAACGCCGTACCCACCGGTGATCCCGAGGGTGACCTGCTGCTGATTTCGTGGGGTTCCACATTCGGCTCGGTCACCCAGGCCGTAAAAGAGCAACGCGAAAAAGGACGCAAGATCGGCCACTTGCATCTCCGCCACTTGAATCCTCTTCCCGGCAATGTGGGAGATGTGCTCAAACGCTACAAAAGAGTTCTCGTTCCCGAGCTTAATATGGGCCAACTGCTCTGGATCCTGCGCGCAAAGTATTTGGTCGACGCCGTCGGCCTCAACAAAATTCAGGGACGTCCCTTCAAGCAAAGCGAACTCGAACAGAAGATCGAAGAGATGCTGGGAGTTTAGGAGATTCTGATGACCACCACCGCCCTACCGCCGCTCACAAGGAAGGATTTCCAGACCGACCAGGAAGTTCGCTGGTGTCCCGGTTGTGGCGATTACGCCATTCTTGCCGCTGTGCAGTCCGTGTTTCCGGAACTTGGCGTCCGCCGCGAAAATTTCGTCGTCATCTCCGGCATCGGCTGCTCCAGTCGCTTCCCCTATTACATGAATACCTTCGGCTTTCACACCATCCACGGCCGCGCGCCAGCCGTCGCCACAGGCCTGAAGATCGCCCACCCGGAACTCGAAGTCTGGATGGTCACCGGTGACGGCGACGCACTCGCCATCGGCGGGAACCATACCATCCACATGCTCCGACGCAATGTCGGCATCAAGATTTTGCTCTTCAACAATCGAATCTACGGCCTGACCAAGGGCCAATACTCACCCACTTCCGAGTTTCAAAAGGTCACCAAATCCACTCCCTACGGCTCACCCGACCGTCCTTTCAATCCGATCTCGCTGGCCATTGGTGCCGAAGCCACCTTCGTCGCCCGTTCCGTCGACATTTTCCAGGCCCACCTGAAAGACACCCTCCGCGCCGCCGCGGCCCACAAAGGCTCCGCCTTCGTTGAAATCCTTCAGAATTGCAATATCTTCAACGACGGCGCCTGGAATGGGATTACTGAAAAAGACGCTCGCAGCGAGCACGTCATCCAACTCGAACACGCCAAGCCTCTCATCTTCGGTAAAGCCCGCGACAAAGGCATCCGCCGCAAGCCCGATGGCGACATCGAAGTCGTTCCCCTCGGCAACGGCATCTCCGAATCCGATCTCATCGTCCACGACGCCCACCACCCTCGTCCGTCCTACGCCTTCCTGCTCTCCCACATGGAGGGCCGCCCCGGTTTCCCCACTCCCATCGGCGTTTTGCGTGCCTGGGACGACCTGCCCCGCTACGAAGACGTGGTCAACGAACAGGTCGCCGCCATCATCCAGCAAAAAGGCCAAGGGAACCTCAACAAACTCCTCCGTGGCGGCGATGTCTGGGAAGTAAAGTAAACCCACTAATTCGGTAATATTCGCTCTTTACCCTGCGTATCATTCAGTTGACGCGCAGGGTTTTTCTTTTCCAGGCGCTTTTTTCGGGAGGTATTTCCGCTCATGTCCTCGCGATCCTTGCAGCACGGTCATTCCAACGTGAGGTACGGATGGAAACGCCGGACGTCTGACCGCATGAGAACGGCCCAAAATGGCCTCCGGCTCGTTCATTCCCGGCAGGCGGCGGTCATATCCGGCAGAGCATTAATTTTTCAGTTCGTGAAACCAAGTTGCGTCAGTATCATCTAAACTCTTAGTCAGGTTTCCCTTCATGGATCCGAACTCGCCAAATCTAGTCCCTTTCTCGCTCCTCGGCGACTCCGACCCCGCCGGTCCCGCGATGTTCGTCGCCCAGCCCGAGCAGGCCCAGAGCATCGCGCTTCTCTACGAAATCAGCCACGAACTCACTTCCATTCTCGATCGCGAGGAACTCCTGCGTCGCATCGCGGAGCGCGTCAAGAAGCTCGTGGACTACCACGTCTTCACCGTCATGCTCTGGAACGAATCCACCCAGATGCTCGAAAGCGTCTTCGCCCAGCGCTACGAAAATGCCCTGCCCTCTCGTTTTCAGATGCCCTTGCATCAAGGCATCACCGGCACCGCCGCCGCCGAACGCCGCACCATCCGCGTCGTGGACGTGCGCCTCGATCCGCGCTACGTCTCCACCAACGAAGACGTCGAAGTCCGCTCCGAACTTGTCGTTCCGCTCCTGCTTCGCGACCGTCTGGTGGGCGTGCTGGACCTCGAAAGCACGAAACCTCACGCATTCAGCCCGGAGCACGAGCGCCTGCTCAATATTCTCGGTTCCTACATCGCAGTCGCGCTCGAAAATTCCCGTCTGTTCGAAGAGGCGCGTGAAAATCAGACCCGGCTTCTCAATGACCTGGAAACCGCTCGCGAAATCCAGCGGCAGCTTTTGCCCAGCGGCGCAAAAGAAATTCCCGGCCTTGATCTGGCCACGGCCTACGTGCCGGCCCGCGAGCTCGGCGGCGACTTCTATGACCTGCTTCCCTACGGCGTGGGCCGCTTGGCCATCGCCAATGGCGACGTCTCCGGCAAAGGCACCGCCGCGGCGCTCTATGGCTCGCTCGCTATCGGCATCCTGCGCGAACTCGTCCACGACAACGAGGCCTCCCCCTCGGAAATGCTCGAGCAAATGAACAATCGTCTCCTCGCAGCCCGCCTCGACGCACGCTTCATCGCCATGCAATTCGCCGTCTACGATGCCGCCCTGCGCGAACTCACCATCGCCAATGCCGGCGGCACGTTACCGCTGCTCATCCGCAATCGCGATGTCACCGAAATTAACGTAGCCGGAATGCCGCTCGGCCTTCTTCCCGAAGCGGAATATGACGAAGTAAGGCTCACCCTGGTGCCCGGCGACGTGGTCGTCTTTGCCTCGGACGGCATCCACGAATCCATGAACAAGGAACAGGAAGAGTACGGCATTGACCGGCTGAAAGAACTTCTCTCCACCGTTTCCTCCGCCGACCCCGGCTACAAAGTGGCCCAGCGCATCGTCAAAGCCACCGACGAGCACACCGGCCCAGGCCGGCAGCCCCATGACGACCGCACCCTGCTAATCCTACGCGTCACCGACGATACAGAAGCCGATTTCTCCAAACTTCCCATCATCTATTAACTTTTGAGTGCGGGAGCGACGCTCTCGCTGTTACGGTTGCAGCTCTGCTTAAACCGATAAGCAGGCGCGACTTGCGTAAGCTCACTCTTCGTACAACCAACCAGGACGCAATCACTGTCGATTTGAATGGTGGGATTCTGCTCTACTTGAGAAGACGCTACTTCTCCGCCTTCAAAAACGTCCCGCGATCCAGTTCATCAAACGCTTGCCGCAACTCCGCCTGCGAATTCATCACAATCGGCCCATACCACGCCACCGGCTCTTCCAGCGGCTTCCCTGAAACCAGCAGGAAGCGCAGGCCATCATCCCCCGCCTGCACCATTACCTCATCCCCGCGATCGAACAACACCAGCGAACGATTGTCCGCCTCGGCGGGTGGCTTCGTATCCAGCCAGCCCACAGATTCCGTCGGAACCGAGAGCGGCTCGGACGCATTGCAAAATTTCCCTGTTCCCGCGAAGACATATGCGAACGCCTGCCGCGTCGTCTCCACCGGCAGCACTTTTCTCTTCCCCGGCGGCACCGTCACGTCAATATAAATCGGATCCGTCGCGATTCCATCCACCGGCCCTTTCTTTCCCCAGAAATTTCCGCAGACAATCCGCACGCTTGTACCGTCGTCATCCGTCACCTCCGGAATGTCCGGCGAGTGCACTTCCTGATAGCGGGGCGGCGTCATTTTCTGCGAAGCCGGCAGATTCGCCCACAACTGAAACCCGTGCATGCGCCCCACATCGTCGCCTTTCGGCATCTCCTGGTGAATGATCCCGCGTCCCGCGGTCATCCACTGCACGTCGCCGGGAGCAATCGCGCCATGATTTCCCAGGCTGTCTTTGTGCTCCACGGTTCCCGCCAGCACGTACGTGATGGTCTCGATCCCGCGGTGCGGGTGCCACGGAAAGCCCGCCAGATAATCCTCCGGCACATCGTTTCGAAAATCATCCAACAGCAGGAACGGATCAAAGTCCGAGGTGTTCCCGAAGCCGAAAGCCCGGCGCAGATGCACGCCCGCCCCTTCGCGGGTCGGCTTCGATTTGACGAGCCTTTTCACAGGTCGAATGGACATGGAAGCCTCCAGAGGTAAACGCCACTTTCGATCTTGAGCTTAGGCCGGAACTCGCTTCGGTTGATAGATGCTTCGGGCAGGCGCGGCGATATAAGATATTTCGAATAGATGCGGTTCGCGCCGCGTAATCCGCACAATTAACGCGTAGTCAAATTGACGCTGGCTTGCGCTTGCTCCCGCGCCTGAACCGGCGCGCCATTCTCCATCACCGGCATCATCTTTTCGCGCACGGCGGCGAACTCCTCCCAGTCCCGCTTGTTCACGGGGTCCGATGGCGGCAGTCCCAGCGTCTCGAAATTACGGAACTGCCCCTTCTGTGCAATCCGAAAATCCAGGTGCGGCCCGGTCGCCAGTCCGGTCATTCCGACCAGCCCGATGGTCTTACCAATCTCCACGCGCTCCCCGCCGCGCACAAATATTCTGGAAAGGTGCAGGTAGTACGTCTCGTAGCCGTTGCTGTGCGCGACGCGCACCATATTTCCATCGCCCCCCTTGCGCCCCGCGAACACCACCCGGCCGCTGCCGATCGTCTGCACCGGCGTTCCTGTCGGCGCCCCGTAATCTGTTCCCAGGTGCGGGCGGTACGTTTTCAGGATCGGATGAAATCTGGCCTTGCTGAAATGCGAGGTTACCGGCGCGCCAAATTTCAGGGGTGAGCGCAGAAACGCCTTCTGCAGCGATTTTCCATCCGCGGTGTAGTACGCCGGTCGCCCCGTCGGATCATGAAACAGCAAGGCCTGGTATTTCCTGGATCCGTTCACATATTCGGCTGCGAGAATTCTTCCGTATCCCGCCGTTTCCCCGCGCTCGTACTTCTTTTTTTCCACCACCAGGCGGAATGTATCGCCCCGTCGCGGATCGGTGTAGAAATCCAGATCGTAGCCGAAGATCTGCGCCATCCGCATCGCCACTTCCGCGGACTCACCTGCATCCTCCACGGCGTTGAAAAGTGAATCCTCCAGTCTTCCGCTCACCACCGTCACTTCCGTGTGCGTGGGTATCTCTCGCACTTCCGCGGAAAAACCCCGTGTCTGCGGCACGATGTGCAACATGCGGTCCGCGTCAATCTTGTAGTTAATTTCCCGCAGGGCTCCTTCCACCGAGCGACCCACGCTGATCGCATTGCCCGCGCGAAGTTGCCGCAAATTGTAGGCGTGTTGCGCCGCCGCTGTGGCATCGCTGACTTCGGTCGCGCTCAGTCCGAACTCCTGCAGCGCCCCGGCGAAATTCTCTCCCCGAGGCATGTTCCTCGCCGTCGGCAGCACGACTTCGGCACGGATGCGCTTACTTTCCGCTTTCGCAAGTTCCACCTGTCGCTGGAATTCAGCGTCCGCCGCTCGCCGCCTCAGGATCGCCCGGCCATCCACCACCACCCCCGCCGCCAGCAACACACCCACCATAATCCCCAAACGTCGATTCACGATCCCCCCAATAGCTCGTCGAAATCCCCGCTCTGTCTCAGCACAACCAGTCGACGCGCTTCCCATCCCAGCGACACTGCACGTTAACGTTTTGTCTCACTGCGTGCCGCCCGTCAAATCTTTATGCGTGAAGTGCGACTAATCCGCAACACCCCTTTTGAAGTGCGGGAGTTCTGCTCCCGCTTTTTGGAACTCAACCATGCACCCCAATTTTCTGTTCGTGGACGGCGTTTCAAGCTCAGTAGTGGCGGCCAACACGCCCTGCTCCGAAACTAGACTCTGCGCATTCCCACCTGATCCCTGCGAAGATTCACACAGCGGCGTACCACCGGCCAGCGCTAAGCCCTTTCCCTGCAGCCTTAAGAAATGCCCCAACTTGGCATCTCGCATGCGCCTATACTTACGGGGGAGAAATCATGAACACGCTCGAAGTCCATCCGGAAATCCAAGTCAGAGAGCAGCGCCAGCGCCCGGCCTTCTCCACTTGCTACGAATGTCATCACACCTTCCACGCAAAAAGCGAGGACCAACTCTGCCTCGAACTCTGCGACTCCTGCTTTGAGGCTCTGCGCTCACTCCGCGAACCTGTGATCAGCATCCACGTGAAGCCGCGAGGAATGAAAATCCACTAACGAAAATGGCGAGACTGGATGGCGCTCCAGCGCGAATGTAACGGCCGCCTTCCAAGGTCCGTTTCTTGGACTCCGGATGGTTTTTGCGGAGCCGGCGCCTTCTTAATGTCATCCGGCAATATGTTGTTTGGGATACCGGCTAATTGCCCGTGGAAACAGCTTTCACGGAGCCGGCGCTTACCGTCTGACCAAAATAATTCTGCTGCCGCAGCGTCCGGTAAATGTGCCCCGCAACCTGTGCAGCCGTCGGCCCCTTCACGCGCCGCGTGTTTCCGCGCAGCAGGACCGCGAGAGCAATCCGCGGGTGCGCTTCATCTGCATAACTGAGGAACCAACCGATCCGCGAGGGATTGACGTGGTCATCGCAGGTTCCGGTCTTTCCAAGGGGAGTTTCCTCGCCGCCAGGATCCGCGCTCAACCGTCCAGTGCCATAAAGCACCGCGGCCAGCATACCTTCGCGAACTTCCGGCAAAACATTGGCGATGTTCAGATCGCGCTTCACCCGTGGCTGGAACGCATCCACTTCTTCCTGGGTGTGTGGATACTGCAAATAGTAAAGTGTCCCACCGTTGGCGAAGGCCGCAGCCAGGGCCGCCAACTGCAGCGGTGTCACCTGAATACCTTCCCCAAAACTCGACATGCGCCCTACTCCGCCATATGCCGGCGCCTGCGTCGGGAACGATCCCGGATGCTCGTCCGGCAGATTGTAGCCCGCAAGTTCTCCCAGCCCAAGCAAACGCCCGTAGCGCGAAACCGTGTCAAAACCCATTCGGCGCCCAAGCTCTTCGAAGAATGTATTGTTTGAGTGCGCCAGCGCCTCAGTCAGATTCATGTACTTGCGGCGGCCAACCTTCAGCATCGTGTCGCGCGTAATCACATTTTCTTCCAGCGCAGCCACCGCGATCGTCGGCTTGATCGTCGAGCAGGGAATGTACCCATCGCTGAATGCGATCTTCTGATTCACAACCGCCAGAATGCGCCCCGTGTTCGGGTCCACTGCAACAACGGATCCGTTGTACCGGCCTAGCGCGTCCACAACCGCCTGGCGCACAATCGGATCGTCATAAGCCGGATCATCCGCGCTGATCGAATCAGCGTAAGTCGGCGCGTATCCGCGATACCGCGAGGGCGCCAACCGCTTACGCGAAGCGGATTTTACGGATTTCGCACGCGACTTTGCAGCGGTAATCGCAGCCGCTTCCGCAGCCGGAGTCGGCATGGCGAGTGAGCCCACCAGCAGCCCCGCGAGAATAGTTTTTCCCAGTTCCTTGATCATTCAGTCCTGACCTGGAGCAGTTATCAGTAGTCCTAGTATGGAATGAGTGGAAATCTACTCTAATTCCAATCCTTGGTCAAACTTCCGCTCATTCGATGCATCCCGAGAGCCGCAATGTGCAACGCTTGATTAAAAGCATTTAACAAAGTCTCAGCGGGTCTTTCTCGTCCACCAGCTTGTTAAGGCTTGCAGACTGAGACGTAGTCTACGGGGTGCCGGGATGCTCTGGCAATAGAGAATCAGGTCCAGTACTAACCTATGTGCTTTGTTATGAACGTTGAACCCGCGGCCAGCCAACCCCCGCCCGATTGCCCATTTGGACATCGAACAGGCAGTGTTCGCCTTGTTGGGGTTTTCTTAAAATCGCATTCTGAGACGCCAAAAACAACTGCGGGCGATGCACCATTTTAATGCATCGCCCGCGACTGATTATTCTGAGGTTGGCCTAACGCGCAGGACGCGCCTTGTTGTCCGCCGATGCCACTGCGGCGGCGGCCTTCATTGGCACTTTTTCGGCCGCGATGCTGGCGTGACCATTTGCTCCCGGAGTCACCGTTGTTGCGCTCTGCCCCGAAACTGGGATTTCCATTTTCTTGCGCAGTGCGTTTTCCAGTTTGTCGCGGATGTCCTTGTTTTCTTTCAGGAAGCTGCGCGCGTTTTCTCGGCCCTGGCCCATGCGTTCTCCGCCGTAGCTGAGCCATGTGCCGGATTTTTCCAGAACACCCTTGTCCACGCCCAGATCGATCAGGTCGCCTTCGCGTGAAATGCCTTCGCCATACAGAATGTCAAACTCCGCTTCGCGGAACGGCGCCGCCACCTTGTTCTTCACAATCTTCGCGCGCGTCCGCGAACCTACCACACGATCCCCATCCTTGATCGCCTGGATGCGCCGGATATCCACGCGCATCGAAGCATAAAACTTCAGCGCCCGTGCGCCCGTGGTCGTTTCCGGGTTGCCGAACATCACGCCAATCTTTTCGCGAATCTGGTTGATGAAAATCAGGCAGGTCTTCGATTTCGACACAATCGCAGTCAGCTTCCGTAGCGCCTGCGACATCAGCCGCGCCTGCAGGCCCATCTGCGGATCGCCCATCTCGCCTTCCAGTTCTGCCTTCGGCACCAACGCCGCCACCGAGTCCACCACCACAATGTCCACGCCGCCCGAACGAATCAGCGTCTCCGCGATCTCCAGTGCCTGCTCCCCGTGGTCCGGCTGCGACACCAGGAGGTTGTCCACGTCCACGCCCAGCTTCCGCGCATAGGACGGGTCCAGCGCATGTTCCGCGTCGATGAACGCCGCCTGCCCGCCTAGCTTCTGCGCCTCGGCAATCACGTGCAGCGTCATCGTCGTCTTACCGCCCGATTCCGGCCCGTAAATCTCAATCACGCGCCCGCGGGGAAAACCGCCCACGCCCAGAGCCGCGTCAATCGACAAGCATCCCGATGGAATCACGTTCACCGGCACCAGCACATCCTTGCTGCCCAGCCGCATGATCGAGCCCTTGCCGTACGACTTCTCGATTTGCGAGATCGCCGCTTCCAGCAATTTTGCTTTTTCGTCTGTCATTTCACACCTCGGTCGAGGAAATTAGGAATTTCGCGAATGGGCCGGTGCAGCATGTTGCCAGGCGGGCGGGGGGAAATCCGCCGCGACCTGTCCCGATACGTTACGATAACTGAATATTACCATTTCGTATCTGGCAATGCTACTCCTGGTTTTCCTTCCGCACTGCAAGGGTTTTCAACGGTCGCAGCCATGCTCCAGTTCGTGGTCCACCAGCTGCGCCAGCGCCGCGCGCTCCCGTCGGTCCCACTCGGTCTGCTCTTCGCGGCTGATGCCGCGCAACCGGGTAAGGTACTGCCCGCGGGTGCGCACCTCAAGAAGCTCAAATGCGAGTCTCTCATGTTCAACGCAGCTTAGAACATCCAAACGGCTCTGGGCCATGGGCCACCTGTTGAAAACCTGATGACCACACACTACCCTAAGGGCGAAACAAAAGCAAACACTATTTTCGCTATATGTTCGCCTACAGCGCGCCCCCTTTGTACACTTCCTTCCCGCCAACCACCGTCCACACCGTCCTGGTATCCTTGATCCTGTCGGCCGGAATCGTGAAGATGTCCTCTGAAAGCAGCACCATGTCCGCGTACTTTCCTGGGACTAGCGATCCCCGATTCCCTTCCACAAAATTCGCCCAC
>DATLVJ010000611.1:0-2242 GCA_035577585.1 Candidatus Limnocylindrales bacterium | reverse complement strand
TGTCTCGATTGGTCAAATTATGGCGGGCGCCGGCCTAACCCACGGCGGCTTCTACAGTTATTTCCACGGCAAAAGTGATCTCTACGCCGAAGTCCTCGGCTGCTTCTTCACCGACCCCGAATGGAAAAATTGCTGGGAAGGAGTCCACATCGACCTCACCTCCACCGACGTCGGCGCGCAAATCGTCCGCGCCTATCTCTCCCGCCAGCACCTGGAAAACGTGGAAAATTCCTGCCCCATGGTAGCCCTGCCCACCGACGTCGCCCGCAGCAACCCCCGCGCCCGTCAAGCCTTCGAACAAGTTTTCAAGGGAATGGTCAGCGTCCTCGAACGCAGCCTCATCCAGAACGGCCAGCCCCGCCGCACCACCGCCCAAGCCCTCGCCGCCCTCTGCGTAGGCGGCATGGTCATAGCCCGCGCCGTATCCGACCGCTGCCTCGCCGACAACCTCCGCGACGCCTGCCTCACAGTAGCCCTCCAACTCGGCAACTGGCCCAACAAAAAACGCTCGTCAGACGGCGCGGCGAAACGGTCACTCCGCAACGCTCATAAACATTGACAGCGCACCGTCGCGTTCCTACACTGCGATTTATGGCTCTCGATTGGTCACAATGCGACGCGGTGGAAAGCATCCCCGGCAAACTCGGTGGCGCCTGGGTCTTCCGTGGCACGCGCATCCCCGTCTCTGTCGTTTTCGAAAATATGGATGACGGCCTAACTATCTCCGAAGTCGTCGCCCTGTACGAAGGCCTCACCCTCGAAAACGTCCACGCCGTGCTCGACTTCGCCTGCCGCAGCCTCGAAGCTCCCACGCCTGCCCGCTAATGCGCATTCTGCTCGATCAGTGCACACCCGCCCCAATTCGCAACTATCTGACAAAACATGAGGTAAGCACCGCTTATGAAGAAGGTTGGGGCAAGCTCATAAACGGCCAACTGATCAAGGCCGCTGAGGACGCAGGCTTCGATCTACTGCCAACCGCGGACACCCACATGATGAATCAGCAGAATTTGAGCCAGACACGGTTAGCAATCATCGTGCTCAACACCAATCACTGGAGGTCCATACTCTCAGCCATAAGCTCGGTCGTGATGGCAGTCGACACAGCAAAACCCGGCCTCCTATACGTGCGAATCCCCATCGCCAAGACTTAGGCTGCTAACGAGGAGTGATACTACAAGTCTCCCGAGACCAAAACCAAAAGTGTATATAATCAAGCGACCTCACTTCCTCCACGCCATCCCATCCGGATCCTTCCCAATCGCAAACGTCGTTGTCACTTCCAGCGTTTTCAAATCCACCACCGCCACCTTGTCGTCGCCACTGACCGCCACAAACGCCCGCGCCCCATCCGGCTGCACCAGAATTCCCTCCGCGCTCTTTCCCAGATTCAGCCGCTTCACTTCCTTCCGCGAAGCTGCATCCACCACCACCAACTCCCCACTGCCCAAATCCGAAATCAACACCAGCTTCCCGTCCGGAGTAAACTTCAACCGGTTCGAGTGTTTCGTCTTCACATCCACCGTCGCCGTCACCTTCTTCGAGGCCAGATCGATAATCGACACCGTCCCATCCCCCGAATTCGCCGCCCACACTTCATTCTCATCCGGCGAAATATCAATCCCCTCCGGCCCTTTCCCCACTTTCACGTTCGTCCCAGTCCATTCGGTTATCTTTTTCTTCATCTCTTCCACCGACACGGTGTTCGACTCAACGTTGCTGACGCACATCGTCCGTCCATCCTTCGTCAACGCCAGCATATGCGGCCGCTTCTGCCCCAGCACCAGGTGCAGATCAATGTTGTTGGCCGCGAAATCAAACACCCCCACTGACTTGTCGCCCTCCACCGTGAAGTAAGCCTTGTCCCCAAGAATCACAATCCCGTGCGGCCCCACCAAGCCGGGAAACGTCACCTTCCCCACTTCGCTGCGTGATGGCAGATCAATTTCCGACATCGTCGTCCCCGCGTGATCATTCCCATAATTCGTCACAATCGCTGTCTTCCCATCCGCGCTGGTCGCCACTTCATGCGGATGCGCTCCCGTCTCCACCTTCCCCACCACTTTCAGCGTCGCCGGGTCCACAATTGCCAGAAAGCTCTCTTCCTTGCTCAACACCAGCAGCGCCGGACTCGGCGTCTTCCCCTGCCCCCACGCCCCCGCACACATACTCGCCGCTCCCACCACCATCAAAGCAATTTTCACGCTCGCCATCCGGCTGATTCTCATGAACATCCCTCATT
>DATLVJ010000610.1:0-2099 GCA_035577585.1 Candidatus Limnocylindrales bacterium | reverse complement strand
TTTTGCGGAGCGCCTTTAATACCGGTGTCACTTCGCTTTCGAGCATTGCCACATCGCCTGCGACAACCGCGTCTTCTTGGGTACCGAGGAAAGCAGCCCAGGTATTCAGTCCCATGCGGGCATTGATGACGGCACCGTGATCTTTCATCACCAAGTCATCTCGCCCAACGGTGATTTTGTAAACCGCGCCGGATTGCTCGCCTGCATGTCCGACAATCTTCGCCAGCTTTTCGGTGTCAAGAACCGTACCGGTCCCCGAGAGAGGCGGATTCGCTGAGGGATTGACACGGCCGATAAGATCCAAGCCCGGCTTCAAGCGGCGAGCAAGATCAACAGATTTGCCAAGGCCGTGCACGTGCATATAGAAGATGTGCGGGTCATCCCAGAAAAAGTGGTTGTGGAGCGCGGTGACATCGATCCCATTGTCGAGCAATGACGACATCACGGGATTGACCTCTTCTTGAAGCAGAACAAGATCGCCCATTAATACGTCCGTACCATCCGTCCCCTTGGTCAGGGCAACCCAGCCGCCAAAACCAAAAGGTGTAGGCGTCGAAATCCCCTGGATCGTCACCTTAAGATCGCTTCGGGGGATATTGACCTTGAGAACGCCAGCCTTGAAGTCACCCTTGCGGTCCAGAAACTTCAGAACATCCTGATAGTCAGTCGGCACGTCCTGGGCGAAGGCAGACACGCCGGAGAACATAAGGCAAAAACCAAAAAGCAAGTGCAACATCAGTTTATTGATAGAGCGAAGCATCAGAGGTACCTCCTGTGGTTCAACAATTAGATTTCGATAACAAAGCATATTTTTGTTTGATGTTTAGATGGTCGAAGCAGGTTACAGAATCTGCCTATTTCCGAGTCACTCTCTGGCGCGGAGCAAGCCTTGCAAGAGTGGTTCATAAACATGCGACCCACGCAGAGAATTCCGCCAGCGTTCCGGGATTGAGCCAATGCCATCACGAATCCCCGCCAATCCCCCGGCGATACATGAGGTTGTATCCGTGTCGTTACCGAAAGCAACGGCGGCACGCGCGACAGATTCGTAACCTGATTCCTGCATGGCAACGCGGACAGACCACAAAGAATTCAAAACGTAGCCTGAGCCGCGTGCAGAACCGCGATGACTTTCGTCGAGGATGAAGTCAGTTTCTCTTGCGCTGGGGGCGTCTGAACCTCCGAATTTCCGGAATTTTGCCACGGCCAGATCCCAAGCATCGGGATGTCCATGAATAAGTTCCCTTGCCCAGAGACAGTATAGGGCGCAGCAGAGTTGTGAGCGGAGGTGTCCGTGGGTCACAAGAGACTGGTGACGCGCATCCGAAAAAAGCTGCTCGTCGGAGCCCTTGTGCCAAAGCGCAAGTGGCAATACGCGCATGAGCGAACCGTTACCATTGTCCTGTTCGCCTGAAGGACCCGATCGATCAGGAGGGACGCCTTGGGCTAGACTCTTCAACGCGGCTTGCGTCTGGATTCCACAATCAAAAACTTTTTTGTCCGGGGTGAACTCGCCTTCGAAACGCCATTGTAAGAGCTTCCGGGAAAAAATATGAAGATCCAACGAGCCGCGTTCCAGTAGTGTGGACAGCAAACAGAGAGCTTGGGCACCGTCGTCCGACCAGGTTCCGGGTGGCACAGCGTGCGCAGGATGGGGCGAGTTTGGGGGTGGAACAAATTCGATTGTTGAACGTTCCGGAACTTCGGAAGGAGAGAGAAATTCGTAGGGGACGCCCAGCGCGTCACCCACTAAGAGGCCGACGAGGCCTCCCGAGAGTCGATCGCGCAACGAGAGCACGGTCAAGTTCAAGTTCCTATCCAGCGTGGAGCAGGGCTATGCGGGATTCGGCGGCGGCCAGGGTCGCTTCTTTTTTGCAGAAAGTGAAGCGGACCTGGGAGGCGCCGTCGTGGGAGTTGTTGTAGAAGCTGGAGCCGGGGACGCAGGCTACGCCGATATTTTCGACGAGATATTTGGCGAAGCGGACGTCGCGGGAATCGGCGGGATATTTGGCTTCGTCGAAATGGAAATGGGAGATGTCGGTCATGATGTAGTAGGCGCCGCGGGGTTTGTAGACGGTGAAGCCTGAAGCGGCGAGGAT
>DATLVJ010000609.1:0-3867 GCA_035577585.1 Candidatus Limnocylindrales bacterium | reverse complement strand
TCCCGCGTGCTTCGACGAAAAGTGCACCATGTCCGGCTGGCGCAAAACCCTCCAGACCTTTGCCTCCTGGGACAAAGCCACTCTCTTCGTTCCCGGCCACGGACCCGTCTGCGGCCAGGAAGGCATACAAAGTCTCCGCGACCTTTTCGACGACCTCGCCATGCAAGCCGATAAAATGCACAAGGCTGGCGTCCCCCTCTCCGACGCTGTCGACCAATACGTCATCCCCGATAAATTCAAAACCTTCCCCGTCTTCGCCTGGGGCTTCTGCATCGCCGGCGCCATCTCCAAGCTCTACGCCGAAATGGGCGCCGCCTAGTTCGCACAACTTAATTGCAAAAAAAAAGGCGCCTCAAAATTTCGAGACGCCCTTTTTTCCATCTCAATCAAATAAAGCGCGTTGTCATCCTGAGAGCATCCGACGAGGATGCGCGAAGGACCTCAACGTCAACACGGCCACAACGCTCTGCCGTCCTCCAAAATCACTATCGCCCTCCGGGCCAGATTCAGAATTTGTAGATCAAGTCCATTCCGAAGAACAGCTGATTTCTGGCCGTTCCGTTGTTATAAGCCCGCAGGTCCCATGAGTGATCGAAGCGCAGTTCCGGCCGCAACATGATCGTGGAGCCGATATACCGGGTCATATAAAACGTGTTCTCCGTATACTTCGTCGCGAAACCCGTTCGCTGCCCCTTCTTGTCATCCAGGAAGTCCGACCGGAAACCGATCATGAACTTGGAGCTGACCTCGCGATTGATGTAATTCACGATCGCATACTCGGGTGCAGTGCAACGCTGAACTCCCGACTTGCAGATCGCCCCGTTAGCCCCAATCTCCGGCGTGATCGGATTGGCCACATTTCCCGCTACGTTCGGCACTTCCCGCTCGTACATGTACCAGGCCTCGGTCCCCATATGCCACTTGCTGTTGAACTTGTGGTACCACGTCAAATCGTAGTGTTGCAGGTTGTTGTAGGCGTACTTGCCGTCGTTGATGCCGTTCGCACAAGCGTAAAAATTGTCGTTGTTGCTCTTGGTGGAATAGTTCAAGCAAAAGATGCCCGAGACTTTGGCGTCACTGGTCCACGGCGCAACATCATGGCCCGCCGACAAGCCTACTTGGACCATCCACTGTTTGTTCAGCTTCAGGGAACCGATGATCCCGGTGTCTGTGAAAGGGTCGATCGTGTAAAGCAGCGAGTGCGTCATGTTGTAATTGTTCGGCGCCAACTGCGCTTCGATTCCAGGAACCGACAGGAACCGCCCAATTCGGATATTCAGGCCGTCTTTGACCGGAAAGTATAGGTCTACGTACTCGAGGACTGGGTCAAACCCGTACTGACGATTGAACTTCAAAAGTTGCTGGCTAAAGTATCCCTTCGCGGTCGTAAACCGATAGTCGGTGCCCTCGAACGCGGTGACGTGGAATCCCCAATCGAACTGGTCATTTTGTACGGTATCAGGGAGCCGCTCGACGTAAATCACTGCCTGATTCATTTCAATCTTATTCGGAAGAATGTCATAAGAAACTGGGAAGTTGTTGTGACCAGAAGTGCTGAAATTAATGCTCGTCGCCACCCATCCGTACACTTTCGTGCGGCTGTTCTCCAGTCCCAGTGCGCTCATCAACGGATATGTATTCCCATCGGGTGCACCGATGTTGGGCGCCCCGCCGTAGGTCCAGTCAGAAGACGGGAATGGAGGAGAATCCAGCGGAGCCGGAAGACCCCGTTTTGCCGGCAAGGTTGCCGATGGATTCGTGCCTGCCCAATCCTGGTGGTAGAACTGCACGAGCCGCTGGAAAAAATTCCCCTTCAACACATAATTGCTATTGATGCCGGATCCCTGCTTACCGGCAGGCTGCGGCGCGCCTTGCGGAGTTGGATTCTCCGGGTTAGCCGATGCTGAGGATGCCGCAACTTCGCCTGGTGTGGATGTCATTGAATCCACCGCCGCACCAACCGCCTCGCCGTTTTTCATTGGCGCCTCTTGAACAGCGCTTTGCGCCGAATCATTTCCCTTTTTGGTATCGTCCGCGCGACCTGCTCCGCAAACTCCCAGGCACCCAACCGTGCCCAGTCCAAACAACAACCCACAACCTATCCATGTACGCAAGGCGTCTCTCTCCTACCTGATTTTTGGGCAACGAATTTCCTTCAGGAACGGCACCTACCCAGTGCCGCTGAATGTTTGGTGATGTCTCCGTCGTTGCAGTTCAACAGTACCGCCTACCTCATAAGATTTCCGTGAGGCCCAAATCAACCTTCCCTAAAGCCAATCCCGCATTTTCCGCTTGACAAATTCTTACTATTTTATAAAATTGCAGCTGGGTTAAGGTGCGCCCCGTTCATTTCCAGTCCCTCCCCGAGCCCATCCGCGTTGTGCACCTCTATTCGCATTGGATTCCACACTTACGAAATCGACGCAGCAACTTCTTTCCTTTCCACACTTACAAAGCTCGATCGAATCTCAATCAAAACAAACATCTTTAACCCCTGCAAATTCAGCGCTTACATACTCCGCCCGCGTAACTCCTTTCCTTCCAGCACTTACAAAAAAAAGGGGGGGTAGGGGGTACCGCAGGAATGACAACGACTGGGCGGAAGCCGACACAACTAACCGGGAGGATTGTTGGCAATGAAATCGAGTGTAAGGGGATTGAGGTGGGAAGCAGCGAAGACATGACTTCTCACCGAAAAGCGCCGGAGGCGCGGCAGACATTAGCCCAGCCCGTAAGGGCTGGGAAAACTACCAGAAAAACACCAGCGCCGTAGGCGCGGCACCTCACCCGATTACACATGTCTGGAAATCTCCCAACCGACAAACATCTCCCCGGGGATTTCGCACGCACTACGTCCTCGGATCACGGGTCACGCGAAACCAACCACGCCAGCCGCTACGCTTCCAACTTCTCTTTCTTCTTAATCTCCGCGGCCATCTTCTCCATCTCCGCGTGGATCAACCCATTCGTCGCCAATATCGTCTTCCCGCCTAACACATACGGCTTTCCATCAAGGTCGCTGATCTTTCCCCCGGCCTCTTCCACAATCACAACTCCGGCCGCCGTATCCCACGGCTTTAACCCAAATTCCCAGAATCCGTCAAACCGCCCGGCCGCCACATATGCAAGGTCCAATGCCGCCGAACCATCGCGCCGCACTCCGTGCGAGTACAACGTGAAATCCCAGTAATAATGAATGTTCGGATGCGCATGTCTCTTATGATTCGGAAAACCGGTGCACAACAGACTGCTACGCAGCGCCAGTATCTTCGAGCACTGCATTCGTTTCCCGTTGAAAAACGCGCCTTCTCCACGCGCCGCCGAAAACATCTCCTCGGACATGGGGTTGTAAATCACTCCCAGCACCAACTCATCGCCCTTCGCCAGCGCCATCGACACGCAAAAGCAGGGATACCCATGCGCAAAATTCGTCGTCCCATCCAGCGGATCCACATGCCACTTGTACTCCGAGCCGGTCTCTTTCCCGGTTCCCTCTTCCGCCGCAACCGCGTGCCCCGGAAAATATTTCTGCAGCCGGCCCACAATCACTGCCTCCGACCGCTTGTCCGCCTGTGTCACCAGGTCGTAATCGCCCTTATACGAAATATCCACCGGCCGATGCGCCTCTTCGCGCAACACCGCCCCCGCCTCCCGCGCAATCTCCACCGCAGCCTCTAAATATTCCATCGCCATTCGCTTCTCACACTGTGGATTCCAAACCCGTTTTGATTGAGTACCAGATTCCGCAGAGAACAGATGTCTTACTATTCTTCTCTGCGGAACCTCTGCGCACTCTGCGTCTCTGCGGTGAGTCTTCTTCTCTTTCCGATTCCCTGTCGCCGTTCGCCGGCCACTGATTGCTGGCCA
>DATLVJ010000608.1:0-3267 GCA_035577585.1 Candidatus Limnocylindrales bacterium | reverse complement strand
CCGGTTTGCCCTGGTAGCTCTTCCGATAGTTTGGGTCGAGTTGTTGCGCTGCGTCGTCACTCGTGTGCCGCACGAAGAAGTCCCATCGCATCGCTTCGTTCTCCGATGCAAAGGGGTGGAATGCCGGCACGTCGTAATCGCCAGGCAGCCGATTGACCCCAGGGTTCAGGACATCGCCTCCTTTGAGCTTCCGTGGATCTCCGCCTGCCTCCAGCACCACCACGGAATGGCCGGCCTGCGCCAGTCGCGCTGCCACAGTTCCGCCGCCTGCGCCAGAACCAATGACGACGTACTCGCACACGGCGCATGGGCTGCTGTTGTCACGACTCATGCCTGGCCTCGATGGACATTCCTGCTCATTTGCAAAACTCTACCCGGCCTCCGAACTCTCCTCAGGTAATCCCGGTGATCCCCGATAATGCCGACACCTTTCCGGCCTCAGATCACCTTGGCCTCAAAAAACGTGCCGCCGTCTTTTTTCCCGAGTGCGTATAGATAGTCAATTTTCTTTGCATCGTAGTCCCAACCGTTGATATTCAATTCTTGTGAAGGCTCGGCGAACACGATTCCAGGAATACGTTTTTCCTTTGCGCCCTTTGACGTTAGCAACACCAGGGCTGTACCGCCCTTTTCAGGCAGCCCGCTCAATGGCACGCTTTCGCTTAGGCCCCCATCCAGGACGGGACGTCCATGCAAGGAATAAAAAGGTGTGAACGGCGGCGTGCAGGAAGAAGCCAGAACCAGATCCGCCAGGTCTGCCGGAGTGGCGCACTGCTTTACCGACAGGAACTCCTTGCGGAACCCAAACTGCAGATGCATGCGCGCGCAACTTTGTCGTACTCCGCACCCCTGAAGAGCGTGGAGCGTCAGGCCGGTCATGGTGCCGGCGTACTTCGGCAGATTTGCAGACGTCCGTGTCACCAGGATCTGAATGTCCGGTCCCATAAACAAAGTGTCCATCGCGGATTGATCAAACGTTCGCAGGATGGCGTTGCGATAAATGTCCGCGTGAGGAAAAATTCTCTGCCCCCGGATCACACGCCGGAGAAATGTCTCACTCCTTTTATGCGCGATTGCTGCTTTGAAGCACTCCACGCCAAATTCCAGGCGCCTGCATACCAGGGCGCACGCCACCGTGGAACTTGCGCTCACGGCGGAAATAGCCCGTGGGCGAATCGGTTTTGTGCGCTCGAACGCGGCGATAAAGCCCGCCTGCCACGCGCAGCGTATGCCCCCGCCTTGCAGCACCAGATAGCTAATCTCTTGCTTCATCTCGCTCTATGCTTCCTTTTCCACTTTTTCTCTGCCTTATCCACGCTGGCTCTGTGGCTAATGTCTTTGACCTTTCAGCCATGCTTGCAATTCGTCCATCTGCTTCCCGCTGAACCTTTCCTCCGGTTTTCTGGCGTGAACTTGCAGAGCCGGCGCAAAAATCACGTTCTCCGGATTCAGAAGCGCCTTCTTCGTGCGCGGGATCAGCACGTACCGGTAAAGCGCCCGGTCCAGCAGGGAAAGTTTTGTCGCGCTGGCCACTTCCGTCAAGATTTCGCTCGCATTGAACCGTGGATCCTGCGCGCATTGGCGATAGAAAGTCACTAACGGTTGAATATCTCTGGTGTGGCCAGGAGCCGCAATCAACACGGCCGGAATTTCCCCGGGACCCGCGGCAGACGAAGTGGTGTGGCACATCGCACAATTCCCAGTCACCCGCACGTACCCTACCGACTTCTTCGCGAAACCCACCGGCATCTCCAGCGATTCCTCCCAGGGTGCCGCCAGCGCAGCGTAACCTCCGGGTGCGGGCATGTACTCTGGAAACATTCGCGGCAACGCCAGCCAGATCCAGTACGGAATTCCGGGCGTATCCTCCGCGTCGACAGCGCCGTACAAAAAGTTGCTGCGCTGGTCCGAGGTGATCCACTGCGGCTGGGGCGCGTCGCGATAACACTTTCTCCAAGCCGTAACGATGCCCGCGAGTACCGCAAGGACCGCGAAGCCGATTAGGGGATTCTTCTTCATGGGTTTGTCCGTGTCATCCGCAAACGATTTGCCGGCCTTTCTTCAAAATGTTTTTAGATACTCCAGCAACGCCCGCTTTTCCTCCGGTGGCAAACTTGTGCCATACGCCGGACCTTCATGGCCGAAATTGTGGTTCCCGTTTTTCTGTGTATAGTAGGGGAAGAAGCGCCGGCCGTCGCGCTCCGCAACGTCATACACAAAGCCGACGTTGTGGGGATCGTAAACATCGTTTCCGCGATAAAACGTTTTTGTCCGGGCCGAGGCGGGCTCTAGGAGTTCGCGCAAATTGGGCACTGACCCGTTGTGTAAGTAGGGCGCGCGCAACCATAGCCCGTCAAGAGGCGCATTTGCATACCCGCCCGTTTTGCGAAAATGGCTGAAGCGCTGCGGGTAGGGTTTCTCGAATCCCCAGTCCTTCTCGTAGCCCGCGTATAACGTGCTCTGATTCACAGCGAGTTCCCACGTGTAGGAGTCCAGCCTCGCGCGGTCCGTATTGATATTCGCAATAGGCACAACGGTTCCTACTCGTTCGTTTATTTCCGGAGGAGTGTGGCGGAACGGCGCCTCGCGCGTGCCGTGGCAGCCGGCGCAGTATTCTTTGTAGATGGTCACTCCTTTCCACGCCAGCGACGCCTCGACGGGATACGGGTAGGGAAGCGGTTGCGCGGTCTCCAGCCATTTGGCAGTTCGCAGCAACAGCGGAACATCCAGCGTCGGCGGATAGGCGCCGGTTCCAAACGCTGCGGAAAGATTGCGCTCGTCAACCGACGTGTTATTCCCGTCCCAATGCAACTGCATGCCTTTGCGCGGCCCCTGGTTCCAGATCGATGGAAAATCCGCGTTGCCCATCAACTCTTTGGGGTCGGCCTTGGCCATCGGAAAGTTGAGCAACGCCTTCGGAGCATTAAACGTGTCCACGCGGCCGGGTCCCCACGAGTCTTTGTCTATGAAGGCGAGGCGCTGGCGCAAAATCAACAATTGGTCCCGCATCAGGTCAGCGGCAACGTAGCGAAATATCACTCGGTTCAGGAAATCCGGCTTGGGTGCGCGCCGGTGCGCATCGTTCTGCATTTTCTCGATCTGATCCATCAGGCGCTGTCCGGAGAATTTCTGGTCCAGGATAATATCGGTGAGGAACCGCCCCCACGCGCCGAGGTCAAAGGTGTTCGCAGGCATTCCCGGAACTACGCGCGGATCGCTGCCAGGTGCGTCGCGCACGCTGCCTGTGTGGCATGAAGCACAATTCAA
>DATLVJ010000607.1:0-2989 GCA_035577585.1 Candidatus Limnocylindrales bacterium | reverse complement strand
GACGCGTGGTTCCCACTGGGTGACCGCCCGGACAATTTCTTCCTGCATTTGCCGGCGCGACGCGACCGTATTCGGTTCAAACAAATATTTTTTCAGTCGGCCGCCGAAGGCGGTCAGCAACAGACGTTCTCCGGGAATCGTCAGGAGAATCACCTGGATGGCTTCGCGAATGTTCTGCCCTCCCGCGGACCACGCCCAGCGCCCGTCGATTCCCAGCCTCGGTGGGAAGCTGATACCACGCCCGTAAATGGTTCCGTCGTCCATCGCTCATCCTTTGGCCTTGAGTTCAGGCACAGGGAAACAGATTTTCAGGAACGGCAACCAGAAAAAAATGAGGTTCAGAAGGATGACGAAAATCATCAACACGATCATGGCGCAGATGGTGATGATGGGAATCGAGAACGAACAGATCATGCCGATGCCCAATTCCGGCCCCATGTCGCCGTCCATCAACTGCTTCAGGCCCTTCACGCGGCTCATCTGTTTTGCCAGTTGGTCGGAGATCAGAAAAGCCACGCCTTTGTCGTATTTGCGGAGCGCTGCGGCGGAGGTGTCGATCGGCAGCGCCACTTGCAGCGAACGCGCCGGCGCATCGGGATCGAAATAGGAAGCCATCTGGAACGGGCGACAAGGATCGCTGATGACCGGGGGCGATAGCAGCTTGCATTGCGGCCGTTCGTAGAGGAATCGAATGATGTACCAATCGTTTCCGGAAGGACTCTGCGGCGGCATCGCGGGCACGCGAATCGCCGGCGTCGCGGCGGGTCCGGCTTCGTCCAGCGCATCGTTGCAAGCCTGGTTGACGGGGCGCACGCCTCCGGTTTTCCAAATCAATCCGCGCAATCCCGTGTCCGTCAAAAGCGCGATGTCGGAGCTCACCGGAGTGTAGGAACCGTCGTTCAATCCAGACTCCTTCTGCTTCGCGGTCTTCATGGAATTCAGCAGGCTTGGTCCGGAACTGGAGGGAGTCTTCAGCAATTCGAAAAGCGCTTTGGCCTTGGGCGGCAGAGCGTTTTCCTGCGAAGGATCCAGCACCGTTTGCCAGACGATGTTCAGATTGGCCAACAAGAAATTTGCGAAATCCAGCAGAACGAGCGCCGAGCTGCGCACGATGCTGTCGAGATCTTCGGTGGTTGGATTCGCTGGCGCGGATCCCTGCTCAAAGTTGAACCAGTACCAGTGCGTCAAATCGCCCCACGGATCCACAACTTGCCGCTGAAAATCGATCTTTCTCGCGTCATCCGGCGCTGGGTCAGGACCCGGACCACTCCCGTTCGAACTTTTCTTGCGTCCGGCAACATAGGAAGATTGGCGTCCCGTCGGCACCAGGCCAGCGATCAGCGTCCGCGCCCGGTCCTTGTTTGTGAACGGGAGCATGAAAGACGGCAAA
This sequence comes from Candidatus Limnocylindrales bacterium, assembly GCA_035577585.1. Classification (GTDB taxonomy): domain Bacteria; phylum Acidobacteriota; class Terriglobia; order Acidiferrales; family UBA7541; genus Acidiferrum. Next base: position 1,599 of record DATLVJ010000607.1, on the reverse strand, counting down.
CGCTCTTCACCGCCCGGAATCACGCTGGAATCGGTGGAAGACTCCACCTTTGCCCACACGCCGGACGATCCCTTGCCGATCCACGCATATTCGTCGCAAGTTGCCGGGTCAAATACACTCAAATCGGCGTTGGGTGAATTGGCATTTGCCTGCAGCCGGCGCAGAACCATGCTGACTTTGTCGCCCTGATCGGCTTTCACGCGATGATCCGGAAGCCCCGGAAGGCGGCACGTTAGCGAGGCCGTCGCCAGATAAAACATTCCATGCACGGGCTGATATAGCTTCAGGTGGGTGGGTTGATCTTCGCCAGTTGCCGATAGGGAAAGCTTCCCTGCCGAAATCCAGTCCGCCGCAACGCCCACTGCCGGGTTCCGCCAATTCTCGGGTTGCGCGATGTACTGGCGAAGTTGCACCGGCGGCGCTGCGAGCACGCCTTGCAGTTCATCCATGAACTTGTCGGTGTTAAAGCGCAAGGTGACCGGCTGGCGAAATTCCCCGGCGTCGGGGTGCGAGGCAAAGTCGTCCCAAAGTGGAGAAGCGGTCAGCCATTGAGCCCGTGGATTCATTCCATCCTCACCAGATGTTTCCCGCGCCCGGGGTGTAGCTCGCGCTGATCACACTGTTCGTAATAACCGTGTCCGCCTGTACGACTCCGCTGAAGGTGGACATTCCAGCGTTCACGCTCACCGAGCCGGCCGTAACCTGAACCGTGCTGGCCTGAACCGTCACTGTGGACGAAGTCTGCACTGTCACTCCGCTCGTGTTCAGCGTGATGGAGTTGCCATTGCTGTCCATCACGGTGATCGACCCCGGCCCATCCTGCAGCGTAATCTTCTGCCCGCCGGGAGTTTCCAGGATCATCTGCTCCTGGCCGCTGGTGTCATCGAGCGTCATCATCACACCGTTGCGCGAGCGCAAAACCTTCTGATAGTTGTTGCCTGCGCCGTCCATGCTGTGCGGCGGCTGGTCCTGCCCGTTCCAGAACGCTCCGGTGACGCAGGGGAATCGCGTGTCTCCGCCGAGAAAGGTGACCAGCACCTCGTCGTTCACGTCCGGTATAAACCAGCTCCCGCGATTGTTTCCCGCCATCATCGTTGCCAACCTTGCCCAGGCTTCATAACCGGAGCCGCTGCCGTCGGGCGACCACGACAGGGCGACCTTCACTCGTCCCTGTCCATCCGGGTCCCGGATGTCGCGCACCAGCGCCGGATACGAACCATAGAATCTTCCGCCATAGCCGCGCTGCGAGCGGGACTCCGAAATCTCCAGCAGAATTTCTTTTGCCATCGTTACTGTCCTAGTCCCGGCCGCTCGACCTCAAACCAGGTGCGGTAGCCATTCACCAGATCAAACATGTGGCGCGAGCGCGTTACGTAGTAACTCCCGTCGAAACCCGTGCCCAGGTTCTGAAGTTTGAGTTTGGTTCCGACGCGAATTCGCGAGTCGCCCTCCGCAATCCCGACCCCCGTGAGGAAGCGCCGCGCCGCCCGGCGATATTCGCTCTCCGCGAGCGCCTGCGTTTCGTCGGAAGTCGCCGGCAAATGGTGAACGATCTGCTGATCGCGCTTGCCCAATGCCTGTTGCAGGACGCTGGTGCCG
>DATLVJ010000606.1:0-2454 GCA_035577585.1 Candidatus Limnocylindrales bacterium | reverse complement strand
TCCTGATAGACTTTAGGTTAAGCATTCGAAGTACAATTCAGGCCAGCAATCGGCATCCGGAACGAAAGGCGCCCGCGAAAGCCGGATGATTCCTTCGTGCAGCAGATCCTGATGGCGAACGAGGATTGGGTTTCAGGAATTTATGGATAAGAAGCTGCGCAACCGCACGCTGCTCTTCCTGCTCCTTGCGGGGATCGTCGCCTTCGTGTTGATCAAGGTGAGCGGCCGCCAGCCGGTGGCCAAAATATCGGCGGTGAGGCCGTTCCGCCAGACCATCGTTTCATCCATTGCCAGCAACGGCAAGGTGGAGCCGATCGCGCCGTTCAGCATTCGCGCGCAACTCGACACGTTCGTCGAAAAGGTGAGCGTCAGCGAAGGGCAGAACGTGAAAAAGGGGCAAGTTCTGCTGCAACTGAACGTAAAAGACGCCGCGGCTCAGCTGGCCAACGCCAAATCGAAGTTGTTACGCGCACAGGAAGATCTGCGCGCAGCCAGAGCCGGCGGCCGGACCGACGAAGCGGCCCGCGTGGCGGGCGACCTGGCCAAGGCCGTTGGCGATCGCGACGGCCTGCAGCGCAATCATGAATCGCTGGCCCGGCTGCTGGCGCAGGGCGCCGCGACAAAAGACGAGGTCGCCGTCAATGAACTGGCCATGACCAAGGCACAAGCCGAAGTGAACCGCCTGACGGCGGTGAAAAAGGAATTCGAACGCCAGGTTTCGCTGGATTCCTCACGCGGCGAACTGGCCGTCCAACAGGCGCAGAGCGATGTTGCCGCCCTGGAAGACAAAGTGCGCCAGGGCCGCATCATCGCGCCGACCGACGGCACCCTGTATGCCTTACCGGTCAAGGCCGGAGACTACGTGAAAGTCGGCGACCTGCTGGCGGAAATGGCCGACCTGCACAAAGTGCGGGTGCGGGTGTTTATTGATGAACCGGAAATGGGCGGGCTGGAGCCGGGCCTGCCGGTAAAAATCACCTGGGACGCGCTGCCGAACCGGACCTGGCCCGGGCGCACGGAGATGACACCCAAACAGGTGGTGCCGCATGGCTCGCGCAGCGTGGGTGAGCTGCTTTGTTCGGTGGAAAACGCGAAACTCGAGCTGCTGCCGAACACCAACGTGAACGTACGCATCAATTCCCGGGAACGATTGAACGTGCTGGCGGTGCCGCGCGGATCCGTGGAAACGCTTGGCGGGCAGAGTTTCGTTTTTGTAGTCAAGGATAGCGTGGGGAAGTCTGTGCTGGTAAAGCACGCCATTCAAGTGGGTATCGCGGACGCCACCAACTATGAGATCGTCAGCGGCCTCACCATGGAGGACACGGTGGCGCTGCCGGGCGACGCCGATTTCCGCGATGGGATGTCGGTGAAGGTGGTGAACCTGGACACATCGAATGTCCCGGGCGGGAACGGTGCGAGCCACTAAACTTATTTGCGCCGCGCTTGCCTGCCTGCTGTCGCTGCCCGGCGCAGTGCGCTCGGAAGAAACCTCCGTGGCGAAGGCCAGGAGCGCTTTTGAAAAGGGCGAGTACGCGCAGGCGATTGAGATTTTGAAAAGCGCGGCGAGTGCTGAGCCCAACAACGGCGACATCTTCGTATTGCTGGCCCGGTCCTACCTGGAACTGAACCAGTACGATGCCGCGGTAAACAGCGCGGAAAAAGCCGTGGCCATCAATCCGAAAAACTCTGAATACCACCGCTGGTTGGGCGAAGCGTATGGCGCGAAAGCTGACCACGTCTGCGCGCTGTGCGGCGCGTATTCGCTTGCAAAAAAGACGCAGAAGGAATTTGACACAGCAGTACAGCTGGACGCGCGCAATTTTGACGCCCAGCAGGATTTGGTCGAGTACGACTGCACCGCGCCCGGAATGGTTGGCGGCGGTGAAGAAAAAGCACAGCCTCTGATCGAGAAACTGATGGTTATGGACGCGGCCGAAGGCCACTACGCCACCGGCGTCTGCCGGGCGCAAAAAAAGAACTACGATGCTGCGGACGCGGAGTTCGCGAAAGCTTTGGAATTCAAACCCAAAACCGCCAAGCGCATCTACGATATCGGCGACTATTTCCTGCAGCGCAAGAATGCCGAAAAACTGATTGCAGTCGCCGGCGCGGGGGAAGAGCTGGCGCCGCGCGATCCGCGGGGAAAGTTTTACCATGGCGTGGCCCTGGTCCTGCAAGAAAAGAAACCGGCGGAAGCGGAGAAACTTTTGCGCGAGTACTTGCAACTGGCGCCCATGAACTCTGAATATCCGCGCCCATGGGTGGCGCACTACTGGCTCGGGAAATTACAGGAGAACCAGAAGAACTCCGCCGGAGCGCGCGGAGAATATCAGGCGGCCCTGAAATTGAACGGCAAGTACAAGCCGGCGCAAGAGGCATTGAAGCAGCTCGGGAAAGACTGAGCCGGTTTTTCGGAAGGCAAATGCACATACGCGAAGCAGTCGCGGTGGCCGT
>DATLVJ010000605.1:0-17997 GCA_035577585.1 Candidatus Limnocylindrales bacterium | reverse complement strand
CCTGGGTGGCGACAGGAGTCACTTGAAGACCGAGCTTCTGGCAGATTTTTTCTTCGATTTCCGGGCCGAGGTGCGAAGCATTGCCGACGGCGCCGGAAATTTTTCCAAATTCCATGGTGCGGGCGGCTTCGCGGAAGCGGGCGATATTGCGCTGATTTTCGGCGAACCAGTTGGCGATCTTCAGGCCAAAGGTAATGGGCTCGGCATGAATGCCGTGGGTGCGTCCGATCTGGGGAGTATAGCGAAACTCGTGGGCACGCACATCGAGGACTTCCCCGAAAATGATGAGGTCGCGTTCGATGATATGCGAAGCATCGCGGACGAGGAGCGCTTGGGCGGTGTCCACAACATCGTTGGATGTCATGCCGTAATGAAGCCAGCGCGCGGCGTTGGGATCGCCGATGGATTCGCCGACGGCCATGGTGAAGGCAATGACGTCGTGCTTCACGTGAGTTTCGATTTCGTTGATACGGTTCGCGTCCACCTTGGCGCGAGAGCGAAGAATTGCGGCCGCTTCCTTAGGCAGGAGGCCGGCTTCGGCGAGGGTGTCGGCAGCGGCCAATTCAACGTCGAGCCATTTCTGGTAGCGGTTGGCGTCGCTCCAGACCTGGCCCATCTCTTTGCGGGTGTAGCGTGGAATCACGTCAGTATCTCCCGTGCAAACCCTTTGTAATGATACGGTATTTCCGGCCCGCGGGGCGAATTGAGGGTCAATTCGGCCGACCTAACCGGGAGGGAGCGAACCTGTCTAATCGTTGGAATGAGGGAAGGCGTCGAGATGGCTGAAGAGGTGGCGGTCAGCGACGCGATGGCCGTCGAGCGGACGCTCACGGGCGATCGGGACGCCTATCGTCTGCTTGTGGAGCGGCACAGCCGGACGGTGTACAGGATGGCGTATCGGATGATGGGCAACGCGCACGATGCGGAGGAAGTTGTGCAGGAGTCGTTTTTGCGAGGGTATCAAAAGCTGAAGCAATTTGCGGGGAATGCGAATTTTGGGACCTGGGTGTACAGGATTGCGGCGAATTATGCGATTGACCGGCTTCGGCAGCGAAACGCGGAAGAGGCGCGGCGCGAAAGTCCCATCAAGCCGGGCGAGGAATCGCTGGAAGTTGACCCGATCAGCCAGGTGCGGGACATGTCCCCCTCGCCGGAACGGTTGGCAGGAAGCGCGCAATTGGCGGAGCGAATGAGGGCAGCACTGGCGGAGTTGAGTCCGGCGGAGAGAACGGCGATTGTGATGCGGCATTGGGATGGATGCGGGATTGAGGAAATTGCGGCGGTGTTGAAGTCGAACTCGAATGCGACGAAGAATACTGTATTTCGGGCAGTGCAGAAGTTGCGGCGGGCATTGACGCCATTTCTTGAAGGAAAAGAGGCTCGCGCGATGGGAACGGAAGGATGAAACACAGAACGGAAGAAGAGTTGATCGGGTACCGGGAAGGCGAGCCGAAGGAGCGACAGGCCATTTCTGCCCACCTCAAGGAATGCGCCGAATGCCGCGAGGAGTTGGCGTGCATCGAGGCGGTTTTCGGTGCGCTAGACGCAATGCCAGTTCCGGATCCCGGGGAAAACTACGGGGAGCGGGTGTGGCAGAGGATTGCCCCGAGACTTGATGAGAAGAGAGCACGTTGGTGGGAATCGCTTTTTGTGCCCGAGCGGTTGGCAGCTCTGGGAGGCGTGTTAGCGCTGGTGATTCTGGCATTTGTTGCCGGGCGCTGGACCAAGCCCCGGATTCCCGCGGTAGAGCGGGCGGATGCGGCAAAGGTGCGAGAGCGGGTGCTAGTGGTGGCCGTCGGCGAACACCTGGGACGCACGGAAATGGTGTTGATGGAACTGGAAAACGCGCCGGCACAAAAAGGGCAAAAGGCGATCAACATTTCGGAGACACAGCGGAGGGCGGAAGACCTGGTGGAGGAAAACCGGTTGTACCGGCAGACGGCGCTGAAAGAAGGCGATCAGGCGATGGCCGGAACTCTGGATGAACTTGAACGCGTGTTGCTGGACATTGCGAATAGTCCGGAGGAAGTGACGCCGGCGGCGTTTGAGACGATCCGGAAGCGGATCGAGGAGCAGGGACTTTTGTTCAAGGTGCGTGTAGTGAAGCATGGGCTGGACGAGCGAAAGACGAATCCTGGCGCAAAACCGGCCGAAAACAACGCGAGAGTCACGGAGAGGAACAAGATATGAGAATGGGCAGAACTTTTGTGCATGCGGGAATCATCTGCTTCGCGGCGGCGTTACTGAACCTGGCGAGCCATTCGGGCGCGCTGGCCGCGCAGGGCGGGGGGAAGGGGCAGGCCTCCGAAGCACTCGACGAAAATCAGGCTGAGAAGCAGCAAGCGGAACGCGAGCGACTGGAGCAGGCGCGCGACGCGGAACAGGAGCGAGCGGATCGGATGCAGGAGTTGTACGACGAGGGACGCGAGGCGCTAGACGAGGACGAATTCCGACAAGCGGAGCGGTCATTTACGGAACTGGTGAAGTTGAACGGTCCGCAGACCGATGCAGCGCTCTACTGGACTGCGTACGCGCAAAACCGGGAGGGAAAGAAAGAAGCGGCAATTGCGACTATCGCGGACTTGAAGAAGCGCTATCCGCAGAGCCGGTGGAAAAAGGATGGCGAGGCGCTGGAGATCGAAATGCGCTCGACGACGGGATCCAAAGCGAATCCAGAGGCGCAGAATGACGAGGATTTGAAACTGCTAGCGTTGCAGGGATTGATGAACAGCAGTCCGGAAAAGGCCATTCCGCTGGTGGAAGGGATTCTGAATGGAACCGGGACGCCGCGGGTTAAATCGAAGGCGCTGTTTGTGCTGGCGCAGAATGGATCGCCGGAGGCGGAGCAGGTTCTGGGAAAGATTGCACGGGGACAGAGCAATCCGGATTTGCAGAGAAAGGCCGTGACGTACCTGGCCACGTTTGGCGGCAGGGGCGCCGGGAAAATACTGGCAGAGGTATACATGAGCAGCAGCGATCCGGAGGTGAAACGAGCGGTGATCCGGAGCTACATCATTTCAGGCGACCGCGAACACCTTGCCACGCTGGCAAAGAGCGAGCCGAATCCGGAACTGCGGAAAGAGGCGATCCGGAACCTGGGAATTATCGGCGGTCATTCGGATTTGCAGGCAATGTACGGGAAGGAAACCGATCGCGGCGTAAAAGAGGAAATACTGAACGCCTATTTTATTGGCGGAGATGCGAAGGACCTAATTGCCGCCGCAAGAGGAGAGAAGGACGCGGAGTTGAAGAAGAAGGCCGTGGAAAAGCTTTCGCTGATGGGATCGAAAGAAGCGAATGACTATTTGATGGAGCTTCTCCAGAAGTGAGGCGACAAATGAGCGCACTGAAACTTTTTGGGATTGCGGGAATATTCTTCGGCGGGATTTTTTGCGGGCCCAATTCCGCGCAAGGCCAAAGCCCGGCACCGGAAACAGCGAATACCAGAATCGATCTGCGTACTGCGGGACCTGAGCTCCGGGCAACGATGAAAGGCATTGTGGCCACGGCGGACAGCCCGCTGTGGATCGGCTACGAAGTTGCCAGCGTTCCCGGGGAGCACGGCGATTGTTGCGGCGATTACCGGGAGGGCGCGAACGGAAAATCAAATAGCGTCTGGCACCTGGAAAAAGAGCACCGGAGCGGTGGCGAAAGCATCCAGAGCAAGGATGACGTGAAGCTGGAGGGCGGAAAGGATTTGTGGATTCTATATCGAGCGGATAAGCGGAAGATCGAACGGATCCGAGTGATTTCGGGAAGGTGCAGACTGGATGCCGGAGGCTTGCGGCTGATCTGGCTGGAGGACGTAAAGAGCAAAGACAGTGTGGCCTTCCTGAGCGAGTTTGTGCGAGGGCGGGAGATTTCCCGAAGTGACGAACTTCGGATATCGGAGCAGGCGCTGACGGCGATTGCCCTGCATGCGGATGCCGCGGCCGACAAAGCCCTGGAAGGCTTCAGCGCGCCAGGACAACCGGAGAAACTGAGAGAACGGGCATCATTCTGGATGGGGGCGGCACGAGGGGCGGCGGGCCGGGCGCAGCTTGAAAAAATGGCGAGGACGGATCCGAGCAGCGATGTGCGGGCGCAGGTGAGCTTTGCGCTGTATGTCTGCAGGGAACCGGGAGCAACAGAAGAGATCATTCGAATGGCCCGGGAAGACGAGAGCCCCCATGTTCGCGGGCAGGCGCTCTTCTGGCTGGCGCAAAAGGCGGGGGCAAAAGCGGAGCATGCGATTACCGAGGCGATCACGAACGATCCGGATACAGAAGTGAAGAAGAAGGCGGTGTTCGCGCTGAGCCAGATGCCGAAAGATGAAGGTGTGCCGAAGCTGATTGAAGTGGCGGAGCGGAACAAGAATCTGGAAGTGAGGAAACAGGCGATGTTCTGGCTGGGGCAATCGGAGGATCCGAGAGCGCTGGCGTTTTTTGAACGGGTTCTGAAGAATTGAAGAAGAGACAGAAAGCGAGCTTTTGACCTAAAAATTTCGTGAACAATCCCCTGTGGAAGCACTGAATTGAGGTTCTTCGGACTAAGTTGCTAACGGAACCTAGCGGAGAAAATCTTCCAGTTGGGTGCGGGAGCCGGTTTTGGCGTCACGGTATTTGACGATTACCGCGCAGGAAAGGGAGATCCCCCATTTTTGGCCGGTGGGATGCAATACGCCACGGGAGCCCGGGACAACGACGGCGTATTCGGGGATGATTAAAGGCTTTTCGTCGCTGGCGGAATGGACAGCATCCCTCGCAAGATCATAAACCGGGATTGAACGATTGAGAATCGTACCAGTGCCAAGCACCGCGCCGGATTTGACGATCGTACCTTCGTAGACGCCGGAATTCCCTCCAACAACGACGTCGTCCTCGACAATGACAGGCAGCGCTCCGACCGGTTCGAGGACGCCGCCAATCTGCGAACCGGCGGAGATGTGGCAATTGCGGCCGACTTGCGCACAGGAACCGACCAGGGCGTGAGAATCGATCATGGTGTTTTCGCCGACGTAAGCGCCCACATTCACGAACATCGGCGGCATGCAGATGACGCCGCGGCCGATGTGGGCACCATCGCGAATGCTGGAGCCGCCGGGAACAATACGAACTCCATCGGCAACGGAAAAGGAATGAAGCGGGTAAGTGGATTTATCGAAAAAGGGCAGCTTGGACGAGTCCACAGACATGTTGACGATGGAGCCCATGCGGAAACCAAGGAGGATTCCCTTTTTCACCCAGGCGTTCACGCGCCAGCCGGTTGGGGAAGCGGAATCGGGTTCTGCGGCGCGGATGGTTCCGCGATTGAGAGCTTTCTTGAATGATAGAAAGAGCGAGTGATGCTCCGCCGTATAAGCGGACGGCGGCGCGTCAAAAAGAGCTTCAATTTGATCTTGCAACATGGACTCTTTCGATGAGATTGAGGGATTCGAGGACGGCGCGGATGCGGGCCAGATTTTCCGGCTTGGGCGATACAAGCGGCAGACGCCAAACAGGCTGAAGAAGACCCATTTCGGCGAGCGCGGATTTCACTGGAATGGGATTGGACTCGACGAAGTTGATGTCCATTAAAGTAAGATACTGGAAGTGGAGTCGCCGCGCTTCGGTAAAATCTCCGGAGAGCGCGGATTGGACAAGGCGGGTCATTTCCGCGGGAATTTCGTTTGAGGCGACGGAAATCAAGCCGCGGCCGCCGAGAGAGATGAGAGGGAGCGTCAAGGAGTCGTCGCCGGAGAGAACGAGGAACTCCCTGGAAACGAGGTTCAGGATTGCGCCCATCTGGGCGATGTTGCCGGAGGCTTCCTTGATGCCGACGATGTTCGGGATTTGCGAGAGGCGGAGGACGGTGGACGGCTCTATGTTGACGCCGGTGCGGCCCTGAACGCTGTAGAGGATGATGGGCAGATTGACGGAGGAGGCGATGGCCTTGAAATGCTGGAAGAGGCCTTCCTGGGTGGGCTTGTTGTAATAAGGAGTGACGGAAAGAATGCCGTCGGCGCCGAGTTTCTGCAGTTCGTTGGCGAGGGAGATGACTTCGGCGGTATTGTAGCCGCCGGCGCCGGCAAGGACAGGGACTTTGCCCTTGGCGATTTCAAGGGTTAGCTCGACGACGCGGAGATGCTCGGCATGTGTTAGCGTCGGGCTTTCGCCGGTGGTGCCGCAGGGGACGAGGAAGTTGATGCCCGCGTCGATCTGGCGCTTGACGAGGGAACGCAGGGCGGTTTCGTCGAGCGAGCCGTCGGCGCGAAATGGGGTGACGAGTGCGGTGCCGGTTCCGGTAAACATGGGTAACTCCTTTTTGCCAGTTCTTAGTTCTCAGTCGTTAGTCAAAAGTCCAAATTCAAATTCTAACCGGTCTGAAGACCGGCCACTACGCAGAACTTTTTGGGGCTCCCAGTTCGGAGACGATTTCGCGAAATTCGTAGATGCCTTTTCTTTGCTGCAGCCAACGGGCTGCCTCCAACGCGCCGCGGGCATAGCCTTCGCGGCTGCGGGCGGTGTGGCGCAAAGTGATGGTATCGGAGGTTGAGTCGAAGCCGATTTCGTGCGTACCGGTGTGTGAGCCGGCGCGATTGGCGGCAAGACTCAGAGGGCCGGAATAGCCCGCGGCGTGGATTTCTTCGGCAAGTTTTTTGAGAGTGCCGGAGGGGGCGTCTTTCTTGGCGGAGTGGTGGATTTCCCAGCCCCAGGCTTCGTATTCAGGATGCACGGATAAGAGCGCAGCGGCTCGCGCGACAATCTGAAAAAAGAGATTCACGCCGATGGAGAAATTGGGGCCATAGAGAAGCGCGGAGCCCGAAGTTTCGAAAGATGCGCGGATTTGCGGCAGGTGATCGTACCAGCCGGTGGTTCCGGAAACGGTGCGAACGCCCAAAGCGGCAAGGCGGCGAAGATTTTCGGGAGCGGCGGCGGGGGTGGAAAATTCGATGGCGGTCGATGCTCCGGCGAGCGTACCAAGAGCGAGCGAAGCGGTGTCGGCGCTTGTGAATCTGGCGACAACGTGGAAGCCGTGGTGGGGAGCGAGTCGCTCGACGAGGCGACCCATTTTACCGTGGCCGACAATGGCGAGGGGAAGGCTCATGCGGGAGTAACTCCGGTGGTGAGGAGTTGCCGGACCATGCGGGCGTAGATATCCACCGCGGCGGTCAACTCGGATTTGGGGATGCGTTCCTCGGCGGTGTGGGCGACGTGGATGCTGCCGGGACCGATAAGAAAGGGCTGGCCCCAGGAGCCATCGAAGCTGGGGATATCGGTGGCGAAAGCAACGATGGTTGTGGGGAGATCGAGAAGGGGTGAAAGATGAACCGCGGGAGTGAAGAGAGATTCGCGGGCTTCGATTTTGCATTTGGCGGCGATGCGCGTGACGGCGGCTCGAGTGGAACTGGGATCGCCGACAAGCCGGAACATGATTTCGGAGCGGGCTTCGTCGGCGATGACGTTGGGCGCGCGGCCGCCGGAGATGGTGCCGACGTTGAGCGTGGAGGGGCCGAGCACAGAATCGGATGGCAGAGGAAAGGCCCGGATTTCCTGGAGGGCGTCGAGGAGCGAGTGAATTGCGGAGTGGCCGAGCTCCGGATAAGCGGAGTGGGCGAGTTTGCCGCGCGAGATGAGATCGTAACGGAGGGCACCTTTGGAGCCGAGGGCAAGATGATTTTCCGTGGGTTCCCCGTTGATGAGAAATCGTGAACCGCGGGGAGACGCGGCGGCGGTGATGGCGCCGATGCTGCTGCGCTCTTCTCCGACGACGAAGAGGAGAGAGAAATTGCGCGTTCCGCCGGCGAGAAGCGATTCGGCGGCGACGATCATGGCGGCGATGATGCCCTTGGCGTCGCAAGAGCCGCGGCCGTGGATGTGCGTGCTGTCTTCGCGAGAGGCGAAGAAAGGTGGAACGGTGTCCATGTGCGTGGAAAGAGTGACGTGGGGATCACCGAAGGAGAGGAAGAGGTTGTCGCGACCAGGCTCGGCGGACTGGCGATCGAGGCAGGCGCTATATTTCGCGGCAAGCGGAGAGAGATGGGCGAAGAGATAGTCGGCCACGGATTTTTCGTGGCCTGTTGTGGAGTCAATGTCCACCAACGCGCGGGTTAGTTCGAAGAGATTCATGATTCGTTGACGCAAATGGGAGAGAGCATTCGATAAGGAAGGAACCGCGAGCGAACCCCGTGGCAGCCACCTCTCGATAGCGCTCCACCCGTTGATACGGATGACAGTGAACAGGCCTTAGGCCATGTTCCCCAATCGCCGGGAGATCGGAATCCTCAGCGATTTCGGCGGACTTTGAAACCTGGCCCCTTTCTCCGGAGTGCCCCACACCGAACTGGGACAACGCACCCGGTTACTCATGGCCGCCGCGCCTCTACCAAGAACGATAAAAGAGTAAAGGAAAAAGGGGAAGGGTGCCATGCGAATTTTTGTTGGGGACCAGGATTGGAAGGGTAGGAATTGGAACGAAAGAGGATCGAAAATCATGTTGGGAGGATTTCCGTGTGATAGAAAATCTGCCGCACCTACGGCGCTTGGGATGTGTTCGCACTATACCCAGCGCTTACGCACTGGGCTAAGTACTGTCGCGCCACCGGCGCTAAAGAGAACCGCGGCCCTTACATGGATGTGCTTAAAGTTCGAGGGGCTTGAGGGGGACGTGCTGGGAGGCGATTAGGAGTTCACCGGTGAAGGGGGATTCGGAGGGACGGCGGCCAAGGGCTTCTTCGGCGGAGAGGCGGACTAGATCGGGATTGTTGTTTTCCTGGGAGACGTGCGCGAGGACGAGATGGCGAACACAGGAATCGAAGCCTTCGGGATCGGCGAGGAATTCACTGACCGCGTGATTGGAGAGGTGGCCGGTGCGGGAGAGGACGCGCTGCTTGACGACCCATGGGTATGGGCCGACCTTGAGCATGTCGAGATCGTGATTGGATTCGAGGATGAGGCAATCGGTCTGGCGGAGATGGACTCGGACGTGGTTTGGAAGGTAGCCGAGATCAGTGCAGATGGCGACTTTGGTGCCGTTGGTGCGGAAGGTGAAGCCTACGGGGTCGGCGGCGTCGTGAGGGATGGCAAAGGCATGGACGTCGATGTTGCCGATGGTGAAGCTTTGGCCAGCCTGGATGGATTCCACGCCGCGGAGGCGCTTGCCAAAGGTGTCAGGGAGGATGCGCTGCAGGGCTTCCATCGTGGGCTGGGTGACATAGAGAGGAGGCTTCCAGAGGCCGAGGACCTGCGGAAGGCCGTTGCAGTGGTCGGTGTGCTCGTGGGTGATGAGGACCGCGTCGAGGCGGTCGATATCACACCCAACGGCAGCGAGGCGGGCGAGGGTTTCGCGTTTTCCGAGGCCGGCGTCAACGAGGATACGGGTGGTTTCGGTTTCGAGCAGGGTTAAGTTGCCCGAGCTGCCGGAGGCGAGGATGGAGACGCGCAAACCGATGAGAGATTCTCCCGGAGAAACTTTGAAAATAATGGCAGAGCGAGGGAGTTGCGTCAACGGAGAAGGGACGGCACGGTGGAAAACGTGATCGGTTCATCGAACGTCAGTGAAAGCGCCCGCCTCGGAAGGCGGCCGCTACAAATACAGGAGTGGCCACTTGAAAGTGGCCCAATGGGGTTAGCAAGCTAGGCGGGCGCGGTCGAGCTTGAATCCGTTGGTGGGGCCGAGGACGGTGACGGCGATGCGGTCTGGCTGGAAGAACTGGTTGGCGAGGGCCTGGAGCTGGTCGCGGGTGACGGCATCGATGGCGGCGAGGATTTCGTCGAGGGAGGAGAAACGGCCGAAGTAGAGTTCCTGGCGAGCGAGGTTGGACATACGGGAACTGGTGGACTCGAGCGAGAGCATGAGGGAGCCCTTGAGATGGTTTTTGGCGCGGAGGAGTTCTTCTTCGGTAACAGGGGATTCTTTCATAGAGCGGAATTCGGCGATGGTCATGTCCACGACCTGGCCGACGGTTTCCTTGGCGGTGCCGGCGTAGACGCTCAGGATGCCCGCGTCGGAGTACGGTGTAAGCTCGCTGAAGACGGCGTAGGCGAGGCCCTGCTTTTCGCGAATGTTCTGAAATAGGCGCGAGGACATGCCACCGCCGAGAAGATTGTTGAGGACAGCGGCAGCGAAGCGGCGATCGTCGGCGAGGGCGATGGAAGGAACGCCGATGCAGACGTGAACTTGCTCCAGGTCGCGCTTGGTTTCGAGGACGATGGGAGCGGCAGTGGAAGGAACGGGGTCGTCCGGGTTGTAGCGTGATGGCGGAAGTTTGCCGAATTCTTTTTCGACGAGGTCGAGGACTTCCTGGTGAGTGATGTGGCCGGCAGCGGTGACGAGAAGATGATCAGGAGCGAACCAGTCCTGAAAACGGGTGCGCAGGGGGTCGCGTTCGAATTTGCGAACGGTGTCCGGAGTGCCGAGAATGGGGCGGCCGAGAGAATGTTCGGGCCAGAAACCGCGAGTAAAGATGTCATGGAGAAGATATTCCGGATTGTCCATGTCCATCTTGATTTCTTCGAGGACAACCTGGCGCTCTTTTTTGACGTCTTCGGAATCGAACTTGGGGCGAAGGACAAGGTCGGAGAGAACATCGAACGCGATGGGGAGATGCGCGTCGAGAACCTTGGCGTTGAAGCAGATCTGCTCCTTGGAAGTGAAGGCGTCGAGCATGCCGCCGACGGAATCCATTTCGCGGGCAATGTCTTCGGCGGAGCGGCGTTCGGTGCCCTTGAAGACCATGTGCTCTAAAAAATGGGCAGTGCCATTTTCGGCGGGGGTTTCGCGGCGGGAACCGTGACGAACCCAGATGCCAACGGAGACGGAACGGACGTGCTGCATGGTCTCGGTGATAACGACGAGGCCGTTTGGTAGAGCGTGACGTTGGATATCGCGCGCGTTGGAGACCATGGTGGTCATGCAGGTATTGTGGCATAGGGTGGGGCAAGTGGCGAGCAAGAACGGCAAACTTACTATTTTCTTTAATTTGGAGGACAACCGCGTAGAGGCGGGAAATGGCCGAAAGCCGGCTTCGGGTGAGAGAATGGAGTGAGTTAGGGGGAAGAGCTTGGAATTGCTGGGTAAAAGCCGGGAAGAGCTGAAGGCATACTGCGCGGGGCTGGGCGAGCCGGCTTACCGGGGGGATCAGATATATCACTGGTTATATGGGGAGCGGGAGTTTTCCCTCGACGGTTGGAGCAATCTGCCGACGGCGCTGCGAGAGAAGCTGAAGCGGGAGGCGACGATCACGTTGCCGTCGGTGCGGCAAAGGTATGTGTCCTCGGACGGATCCGTCCGGTACTTGTTTGAGTTGGCGGCGCAGGAAGAAAAATTGTTGAAGAAGCCGGCAGCGGTGGAAGCGGTGTTCATGCCGAGCGAGGGGCGCCAGACGATCTGCATTTCGACGCAGGCAGGTTGCGCGGTGGATTGCCAGTTTTGTTTGACGGCGCAATTGGGATTGATCCGGAATTTGACAGCGGGGGAGATAGTGGCGCAGGTGCTGATGCCGCTGAAGGAGATGGAGGAGAGGCAGACTGAGGCGCTGGATGGCCTGCAAGGCGATCGGCCCGCCTCAGAAGGCGGGCCCTACAATTCGGAGAAGCTTCCCGATGGATTGGCGGCGAGGACAAATGTGGTGCTGATGGGGCAGGGCGAGCCGTTGTTGAATTTTGGGAATGTGATGGCGGCGGTACGGATTTTGCTGGATCCGGAGGGTGTTGGACTTTCGCCGAAGCATACCACGCTTTCGACGAGCGGAATTGTACCGGGGATTGAGAGGCTGGGAAAAGAAGAAGTGCGACCGAAGCTGGCGATTTCGCTGAATGCTTCGTGCGACGAACAGCGGGACGCGCTGATGCCGATCAACAAGAAATATCCGCTGAAGGCACTGATGGAGGCTTGTCGGAATTATCCGCTGCGGAATTGGGAACATCTGACGTTTGAGTACGTGATGCTGGGCGGGGTAAATGACGCGACAGAGGACGCGCGACGAGTGGTGCGATTGTTGGGATCGCTGACGCGCGCGAAGGTGAACTTGATTCCCTGGAATCCGGGAGAGCTACCCTACAAGGAATCGGGCGCGGAAACGATTGAGGAGTTCCGGCGGATTTTAGTGGAGAAGGGCGTGCCGACGTTTGTGCGGTATTCGCGGGGGCGCGATGTGATGGCGGCTTGCGGGCAGCTGGCGTTGAAGGAAGTGCAGGGGATGCCGTTGCGCGTGGTTGGCCAGTAGATTAGCGAGGCACTGGTTCGGCTATCGGCTCAGGAAAGTGCTTGTGGAACCAGAAAGAATATGCGGTCGGACCGTGGACCTGATAGTGTTCGAGACGCTCGCGTCCTTCCGCAACCGTTGGAGTGTGGCCCACAGGAACCCACCAGAGGCAATAGTGAGGTTTATCCATCTTCTCGAACCACCTGGCGCGTTCCCGGAAAGCCTCGATATGTCTTGACGTATAGACGTAGTCGCGAAGCGGATGGAGCGATTCCCACACGGACATGTTCACAATAATAAAAGGGTCTTCATTGTAAGGAACGTCCGTGGCATTGCCGGCAGCGGACTGGAGCCTCCAGACAAAGCCGGGAGCCGAATCCGCGAGAGCATTGATAGAATCGAGCTGGGCGACGAAGCCAGCGATCTTCGGATCATCGATGGGTGCAAGAAGGCGGCCGATATTGATTTGTGCAAGATGGAAACTCATGGCGCCTACTCTACGACGGAAATGCATCGAGGATATGTAAATGAATGGTCAAAATCTCGACTGGCTAACGTATGCCGATAACGGAGAGAAGACGGCCGGAGAGAGGGCCTTCGCGGCGGTGGCTGAAGAGCAGGCCGGTGTGGCAGGCGGTGCAGAGGTCGCTGTCGTAGATATTTTTGGCGAGCAGACCGGCGGACACGAGTTGCGAACGATTGGCTCTGCGAAGATCAAGGTGGACGTTTTTCGGCGGTGGCTGGTGACCGGGCGGCTTCATGTTGAGCCACTGCAGCGGATTGGGTTCTTCGCCGGAGCGGGGCTCATCGAAATAGTCCGCGGCATCGGCGAACTGCGCGGTGAACTTGGTAACGAAGTCGGCGGCAACCTCGTAGCAGCAGGGACCGATGGAAGGGCCGATGGCGGCGAGTAGATCGGCGGGCTTGCTGCCAAATTCGAACTGCATGCGGCCGACAGCTTTTTGGGTGATGCGGGCGAGCGTGCCGCGCCAACCGGCATGGATGGCGGCGACAGCGCGGTTCTTCGGATCAACAAGAAGTATGGGCACGCAGTCGGCGGTCTGGATGGCGAGGAGCTGGCCGGGGCGATTGGTGGCGGAAGCGTCGCCTTTGCACGGGTCGGGAGCTGCCTGAGGGAAAACGCGGATCAGGTCCGAGTGGATCTGCCGCAGGGGAATGAGGTTGATATCGCTTGCCCCGAGCGCAGCTTGAAAACGGCGGCGATTTTCGATGACGTTTTCGGGGGTGTCCCATTCCATAAAGCCGAGGTTGAGGACTTTTTCGGATTCGAGGGAGCTGACGCCGCCGGGGCGGGAGCTGAAGCCGTGGATGAGCCAGTGGAACTTGAGAAAGGGAGCGAGCTCGAGAATCTGCAGGCCGCGGGATTTGCGCAGGCGCCATGGGGCGGCAATGCGGGGGACGGGCGGCGCCGAGGGCGCAGGCTGGCCCGGGCGACGGCGCTTCAACGAAGTTTTTCTGGTAGCCACAATCAGACCAGTATAATCGCAAGCGGACCCGTGTAAAAATCGCAGGATCAGTGAAGCGGCGGAATGAGCCGCACAGGTGAGCAGATGATCGTTGGCATGGGAATCGATGTGGCGGAAGTGCCCCGGATTCAACAAGTGATTGAATCGCAGAAAGAGAGGTTTCTGCGGCGCGTGTATACGCTGGATGAGGTGGCGTACTGCGAGCAGTTCAAGAACAAATATGAGCGGTATGCCGGACGATTCGCGGTGAAAGAGGCGGCGATGAAAGCGCTGGGAACAGGCTGGAGCCGCGGGGTCCGCTGGGTGGATGTGGAAGTGGTGCGGCAGCGGGGCGGACGGCCGAACCTGGCGTTGAAGGGCGAGGCCAGGAAAATTGCCGATGCGATGGGAGTGAAACACATCGCGGTGAGTATTACGCATACTTCGGAGCAGGCGATTGCCCAGGTGATTTTTGAGGGATAAGAGAAAGATTTACCACAGAGGCCGCTGAGGTTCCACAGAGCGCGCAGAGAAGAGCGGAAGTTTCCTGCCGGATTTCATTCATCAAACGAACTCAACTTGGAATTACTTGCCAACGAGGGCGGCGGTTTCGATGGGCTCTGCGAGAAGTTGCTTGCCCGATTCGCCTGTGATCGTGGCGTCAACGAACTGATTTGGTGGGAGAGGCATGGGCAAGAGTACATGGAGATAGTTTTCGGAGAGGGCTGGAGTCGATTCGGGATCGTCGGAGGGATCGCGGCGCAAGGTGAGGACGCGCAGAGTGCGGCCGATTTGAGCGCGGCGAAACGCGGTGGATTTGGATTCGGCGAGAGAACGCAATTCGCGGGCGCGCGTTTTGATGACATGGCCCGGCAGTTGGCCGGATAGCGAGGCTGCCTTGGTGCCGGGTCGTTGCGAGTAGGAGAAAACGTGGAGATAGGTGAAAGGGCGGGCAGCGATGAAGTCCAGGGTTGTGGCGTGGTCCGCATCGGTTTCGCCGGGGAACCCGGTGATTATGTCGGCGCCGATGGCAGCGTGGGGCAAGCGGTCGTGGATGAGTTCGACGCGGCGGGCGTAATGTTCGGAGCGGTACCAGCGATGCATGGCGGCCAGGATACGATCGGAAGCGGATTGCAGGGGCATGTGAAAATGCGGCGCGATTCGATCGTTGGATGCGAAGAAGTCGATGAGATCCTGAGTGACGTCGAGCGGTTCGATGGAGCTGATGCGCAGCCGCTGGACGGACGATTCGTCGAGGATGCGGCGGAGCAGGTCTAGAAATTCGACGCGCGGCGTGAGGTCGCGGCCATAGGTGCCGAGGTTGATGCCGCTGAGAACGATTTCACGGAACCCTGAATCGGCGAGGCGCTGGACTTCAGAGAGAACTGTTTGTGGAGGCAGGCTGCGGGATTTGCCGCGGACGAACGGGATTACGCAGAACGAGCAGCGGGAGTTACAGCCGTCCTGGATTTTCAACGTGGGGCGGGTGTGATTCCCTTCCCCACCAAGGACGGGGGCGACAAGGACGTCGGTCAGTTCGAAGATGTTGCCGGTGAGGATGGGGGCCAGGTTGAACAATTGATTTTCTTGAAAGGATCGAACGGGAGGAGCTCCTCCGTTGTCGGGGCAAGCAAGCTCCGCCCCTACAGATTGAATTTCAGAAACGCCGGAGATGGAGTGGAGGAGTTTAGGGATTTGGGGTTTGTGGGAGTTGCCGACTACGAAACTGACGCCGGGGAGTGTGGCAATTTCTTCAGGGGCGCGCTGGGCATAGCAGCCGGTTACTACAATGCGCGTGGCAGGATTCGCGGCGTGGATTTTGCGAATGGCGTCGCGGGCCTGGGCGTCGGCGGCAGCGGTGACCGTGCAGGTGTTAAGGACCACGACGTCGGCCGTTGAAGAATCGGGGGCGGGCGCACAGCCCTGTTCGCGCAACTGCCGCTCGAGGGCGGCTCCGTCGGCCTGGGTGGCGCGGCAGCCGAATTGTTGGATAAAAAAGGTGATCATGGGAGAAGGACGCCCGGGTTCTATTTAAACATACGAGTGCACAGCGTCACAGCCGGTATGGAGGGAGTAGCGCTTTACGGCGGGTTGTGGGGCCTATACAATTTTAGGCTTCCATGACCCATACGCGAAGAAACCCATCCCAGCTGAACGATCCGAAAGTCTCCGTGGTGATTCCGGTTTACAACGAGAAAAACACGATTTGTGAAATCCTGCGCCGCGTGGAAGAGGCGGATATGCGCAAGGAAATCGTGGTGGTGGACGATTGCTCGAGTGATGGAACGCTGGAAATATTGCGGGGGCTGGCGGAGAAGCAAGGGCGGGGAGAGACCCAAGCGGCAGCCGCCGACGGCGAAGATCCAATCGAGTTGCGGAACATCCGATTCTTTTTCCAAGGGCAAAATCAAGGGAAGGGCGCGGCGTTGCGGCGGGGATTTGCGGTTGCAACCGGAGAAATTGTTCTGGTGCAGGATGCGGACCTCGAATACGACCCGCGCGACTATCCCAAGCTGCTGGAGCCGATCGTGGAAGGGCGGGCGGATGTGGTGTACGGCTCGCGATTTCTTGGCGGGCCGCAGCGCGTGCATTATTTCTGGCACTACGTTGCCAACAAAGTGTTGACGCTGCTATCCGATATTTCGACCAATCTGAAGCTGACGGATATGGAGACCTGCTACAAGGTGTTTCGCCGCGAAGTGCTGAAAGATATTCAGCTGAAATCAAACCGATTTGGCTTTGAGCCGGAGATAACGGCGAAGATCGCCAAGGGCAAATGGCGAGTTTATGAGGTGCCGATCAGCTACGCCGGACGGACGTACGAAGAGGGAAAGAAAATCACTTGGAAAGACGGCGTGCAGGCGTTGTGGTGCATAATTCGATTTAAGTTCAGCGATTAGATAGTCCGGCCGAGGCCGGAGGACAGGCAGCGGCCCACAATCTACAGATTTTTAGGAAACCATGGGAAATGCGGGAGAAAGGCGCCCGCCGCGGACGGCGGCCGCTACAGGGGAACGGCCCGCCTCAGAAGGCGGGCCCTAGGAGAAAAGGATCACGCCTGAGAGAGGCGGCGCTGAAAGGTCAGCAGGATCAGATCGGCACGCCGGCGAACGCCAAATTTGTTGAGCAAGTTGGAGACGTGGAATTTTACGGTGCGCTCCGCGATGTTTAGCTTGCTGGCGATTTCCTTGTTGGAAAGATTCTCGAGAAGCGAATCGAGAACTTCCTGCTCGCGGCGGCTCAGATTGGTAACCGAGTCAGTCTTCAGGCGGCGTCCCTGGCTGGTGAGAATGGAATCCACGAAACCGGAGAGGACCGAACGCGGAACCCAGAAGCCTCCCTGCGAGACCAGAGGAAGAGCGCGAGAAAGCTGATCGCGCGCTTCAGCGTAGGTAAGGATTCCTTTCACGCCAAGACGGAGAAGCGAAAAGCAGTTGGCCTCGTTGATCGCGTCGCCCACGACAATGAGCCGCGCATCCACGTGGCGCTCCAGAATATTCGTAAGCAACGCGCCTGTAGCCTGGCGAGCGGCGTGCGCATCCACGACGTACACCTGAGCGATCGGAGGCTCGAAGTTGCGCAAGTCCGGAGCCAGGGTGGATTCGAGTTGTTTGGAAATGACTTTGAATTGGGAGGCCTTGCCCAGCAAGCGCTCAAATTCAGTGAGCACCAGGGGGTGCGGCGAGAGCAGGCAGACGGTCAGTTTGGAAGCCATAGTTTTCGTAGCCACTGTCCTAGAGGGTAGAGAAACCCGGGCTTTCGGGCAAGGACCTTGGGACCAGATGTTCACGAATTGTTACTGACAGTTAAGGTGTGTTTTCCAGGGGTTGGGACTGGGTAGCAACCCGTTTAATGACTAGGGGTTCGTTTCTGCAGGAAAGACCGTAAACTAGGGAGATATCCGCAAGGCCCGGAAAGGGCCTTGGTGTTGGCGAGAAAGGCTGGAAGTGCGGAACCTGCAAGAATCCGGGAGGGCATTAAGGGAGTTGCTGGGGGAGCGCATCCTGGTTCTGGATGGCGCTATGGGTACCATGCTGCAGCAACGGGACTTAACGGCGGCCGACTTTGGAGGGCCGGCGCTGGAAGGCTGCAACGAAAACCTGGTGCGCACCCGTCCGGACGTGGTGCTGGACATCCACCGGAAGTACTTCGAAGCCGGGGCGGACATTGTCGAGACGAATAGCTTTGGGGGAACGCCCCTGGTGCTGGCCGAATACGGGCTGCAAGCGGATGCGCTGGAGTTGAACAAACGATCCGCAGTGCTGGCCAGGCAGGCGGCGGAAGAATACTCGACGCCGGGAAAACCGCGGTTTGTGGCTGGGTCGATGGGGCCAACGACGAAGGCGATCACCGTGACCGGCGGGGTAA
>DATLVJ010000604.1:0-7149 GCA_035577585.1 Candidatus Limnocylindrales bacterium | reverse complement strand
TGCCCAGCTCCATGAGCCGGCAGCCGACTTCGGCGTGCGCCACTGTCGGCACAGCCACGCTCGCCGCATCCACCGCTCCTCGCAACTCCTCGATACCTTTGAACGCCCGAATCCCAAACTCTTGCGCAATCGCTTCCCCGCGCGCCGCGTTCTGATCCAGCACGCCAACCAGCTCGACGCTATCCATTTCCCGATAAACGCGCGCGTGATTGCGCCCAAATTCGCCAGCGCCCACAACGCTGAAACGAACCTTGTCGCTGATCCCACCCCTGGCCCGCTCGCTCATTCCTTGTTCATTCCTCGCGGATCGCCTGTTGGTTCCGCGGCCTGCGTGAATGGGAAAGCCTGGATCGCGATCCCGGCGTCGTTGGCCATGGCAATCAGTTTTTCCTTGTCAAAGAGGAGCGTGCGGTTTGCGTCGATGGCCAGCGCCGTCGCACCGGCCAACTTCATGGATTCGACGGTCGGCAAACCGACCACGGGTACATCGAAGCGCATGTCCTGCCTGGGTTTGCTCACTTTCACGACCACCAGCGGCCGTCCATTCGCGAAGCGTGCCGCGCGCGCAATCGTCTCGTCCGTGCCTTCCATCGCTTCCACGGCCACGCAAGCGCTATCCGCCACCACCACCGTCTGCCCGATATCTTTCGCTGCTATGCGCCGGGCGATTCCCAGGCCATACTCCATGTCCGCGGACTCCTGTGCGCTGGGGGCGCGCCGCGTCAGCACGCCCGCTTCGGGCAGCAGCGGCTTCAAGAACATCGTCGAATCCACCAGATGAATGCCCTCTTCCTCAAGCACCTTTGCCACCGCGCCGATCAGCGAATCCGTATTCTTCCGTGGCAAAGCAAAAAGCAGCTTCGCCAGCTTCCAGTCCGGCCGAATCGAACTGAAGATTTTGTTGTGCTTAACCTGCCCCGCCATCACCGCTTGCTTCACGCCTTCGCTTTGCATCAGTTCGATCGCCTTGCTCAGCTCGCCCAGACTCACCCAGTGCAGCCGCTTCGCGATCTTTTCCAGTTCCGGCGAAGCCTCTTCCTTCAGCGCAATCACCGCCATCTCAATGCCCTGGCTCCGCGCGCCTTCCAACACAAGGAAAGGAAATCGGCCATTTCCCGCGATCAGGCCCCAGCCCGTGCTGCTTGGCCCGGCATTGCTTTGCCCAGCATTGCTTTGAATTGTCTCTGGCATGAAATTCCGGTCGGCGTTACTTCACGATTCCGCGTTCGGCTTTTTCCACGAATTCCACCAACTCCTTCACGTCGGCGGAATTCGCCATGCTCTTCCGCATCTCATCGAGCGCCTGCGAAGTGTTTTTCTTCGACCGGGTCAGCACGCGAAACGCCTTCTGCAGCGCCTTGATCCGCTCCGCGGAAAATCCCTTGCGCTCCAGCCCGATCGAGTTCGGGCCAAAGCACCGTGTTTCCCGCTCCGTAACGATCAGCGAAAACGGCGGCACATCCTGCGTGATCACCGTTGCCGCGCCGATGTACGCATACCGCCCCAGCCGGCAAAACTGGTGCACCGGCGAAAACGCGCCCAGGGTCACAAAATCCTGCACGGTTACGTGCCCCGCCAGTGTCGCCCCGTTCACAAACAGCGTGTTATTGCCAATCTGGCAGTCGTGCCCCACGTGCGAAGAGGAGAGGAAAAAATTCTTGCTTCCGATTCGCGTGACCCCGCCGCCCTTGGTCGTCCCCCGGCTGACGGTCACATGCTCGCGAAAAATATTTTCACTGCCCACCTGTAGCTCGACGCGCTCGCCACGGAAAGTGTAATCCTGCGGATCGCCACCAATCACACAAAAAGGGTGGAACACATTGTTATCGCCGAAATTCGCCGGGCCCCGCACCACCGCGTGCTCGTGCATCACGCAGCCGTCGCCCAGCTCCACTTCCGCGCCGACCACCGCGTACGCGCCGATCTGCACGCCCGCCCCCAGCTTCGCTTCCTGTGAAACGACCGCTTGCGGATGAATGTTTGTGCCAATTCCCATTTACGAGTTTGCAGGCTCTTCCCGGTCGGCCATCACGCACATCATCTTCGCTTCCGTCGCCAGATTACCTTCGACGTACGCCTTCGCTTCGATCTTGCAGAGGTCACCCTTCCACGCCACAACGTTCACCTCAATCCGCAACTGGTCCCCGGGCACCACCGGCCTCCGGAACTTCACATCGTTCATCGAAGCCAGGTATAGCAATTTTTTCTCGCGGTCCGGAATTTCCTGCAGCAGCAGCAATCCCCCGGCCTGCGCCATCGATTCCAGAATCAGCACGCCCGGCATCACCGGTTTGCCCGGAAAATGCCCCTGAAAGAATCCCTCGTTGATCGTGACGCACTTGATCGCCACGATGCGCTTCAGACGCTCCATTTCGACAATTTTATCGATCAGCAGAAACGGATACCGGTGCGGCAGAAATTTCTGGATCTCGTTGATGTCGAGTTGCGTTCCCACCTGTGTCTCACTCATAGCCACGGAATAGGCTCCCTCCGTCAGTTCACAAACCTACTATTATAAGGGTATTCGGCCCGCCAGACAGCTTAACATTTGCCGCCCGCGGGTCGCAGCAGGCCTTCCTGGGCCTCGTTGAGTTCAATCGGAATCGCCCACCGTGCTACCATGCCTTTTCCATGGCCTCACTTCCCTTCCTTCCCTGCTTGCGCAAACGCCTGCCGCAGATGCTGGAGACTCTGCGCGAACTCACACTCCTCGAATCTCCCAGCCTGGACAAAAAAACAGCCGACCGCTGCTGCGAATTCCTCGCCGAAAAATGGTTGCGCCACGGCACGATTGCCCAAATTATCCGGCAGAAACACCGCGGCGATCATCTTCGCGTGGTCTGGCAACCCGCGGAGGGGCGAACCAAATCGCAACTCCTCGTCCTCGGCCACTACGACACGGTCTATCCCACCGGCACTCTCGCCAAAATGCCCTTCCGCGTCTCAGCAGGCAAAGCCTATGGCCCCGGCACCTTTGACATGAAAGCAGGCATAGTCCAGGCGCTCTTCGCTCTCGAAGCCATCCGCGAATTGCACGCGCCGGTACAAACGCGCCTGGTCTTTCTGTGGACCTCCGACGAGGAAATCGGCAGCGAATCCTCCCGCAAATTAATTGAAGTAGAAGCCCAACGCAGCGACGCCGTATTCGTGCTGGAGCCGTCGCTCGGCCCCCGAGGCTTGCTGAAAACTTCCCGCAAAGGTGTGGGAGAAGCCGAACTCATCGTGCACGGCCGATCTTCCCACGCCGGCCTCGCTCCCGAAAAAGGAATCAACGCCGTCCACGAACTCGCCGCGCAAATCACCCGCCTGGAAAAATGGAACGACCTGAGCCGGGGTGTCACCATCAACGCGGACGTCGTCTCCGGCGGCTCTCGCGCCAACGTCATCGCCGACCGCGCCCAGGCCACACTCGATCTCCGCGCCTGGCGCCACGCCGACATGCGCGCCCTCGAAAAGCGTCTCCATTCCTTGAAGCCCATCCATCGCGGCGCAAAACTCGAAATCCGCGGCGGCTTCGATCGCCCCCCGCTCGAACGCAAGCACAGCGCCACCCTTTTTGCCCGCGCCAAATCTATCGCTCGCGAACTCGGCTTTTACCTCGGCGAAGCAGCTGCCGGCGGCGGCTCCGACGGCAACTTCACCGCCGCCCTCGGCATCCCCACCCTCGACGGCCTCGGCGCCGTTGGCGATGGCGCCCACGCCACCCACGAACACATCCTCATCCAAGCCATGCCCCAGCGCGCCGCACTCCTCGCCGCACTTCTAGCCCTGTAGCTAACCCCTTCAGGGGTGAGGTCTTCCCGCGCGCGGGGAAGGTTGACCTCATGAAGCGAAAACCCTCAATTGCCCTCACACCCGTGAGATCGAAATGTTGGATGGAAGACCCTCAGGCCTGAAAGGCCTAGGCTACAACCGGAAGGGTTCTTATCGCCCGTAGTTTTTCTTCAAATATTCAGCCGTCGCCTGCGCCAAATCCGCGTAATCATCGTGCAATACTTCTCGCACGGCCTGCTCCGTCGCCGTCCCGGCAGCCAGGCGATCCAGAATCCGCTCGATATCCCCCATCCCCTGCGTCTGCACGATGTATTCGACATTCGCCAGCGCCCACGCATATGCATAACTCGCCATTGGGCCCGGCAGTCGCATCCACGACCCCTCCAATTGTCCCAGCGGCGCGGACTGCCCCGCGTCATACACCTGCACCAGCACGGCGGCGCTTTCGTCGCTGCGTTTCCCTTCCATCCACTGCGCGACGCCTTCCTGGATCCACGTCGGCGCGCGCCCATGCGTTTTCTGCTGGATAAAGCTGTGGGTCAATTCATGCCGCAAAATCCGCGACAATTCCGAATTCACCACGCTTAATCCCTGCACCGGCACGCGAATCCGCCCGTCGTTCAGCGCCCCCACCCAACCCGGCGCACGCGTGATGTCCGCAAATCCTTCCTGCGTGTACAAAACAACGCCGATCGGATCCGGCGGCGAAAAATTCAATTCCGACTCAATCTGCTGGTAATGCCCTTCCAGCGTGTGGAGCACTTCGCGCGCCAACCCTGGCTCCGCCGCGCCGTTGTATTTCAACTGAAAATGCGTGCTCTCATTCTCCCGGTAATTTTCTTCCTCATTTTTGTCGCGCAATGCCTTGTCCAGCGCCGCTTGCACTTCCGAATCAGGCCGCAACGCCAGCGATTTTTTCCACTCGGCAACAGCCTGGTCTGGCCGGTTCAGCCCGTAATACGTCCATCCTTCCAGTTTGTAAACGTCCGGACTCTTCGGCGCGTAGCGTTTTGCGCGCTCCAGATATTCGAGCGACTGCTTGAACTCACTCCGCCGCAGATATAGGTACGCCAGTTCCATCAGCGTCGCGGGATCTTCCGGCGCATAAAGCACGGCCTGGCGCGCGTCTGCCAGCGCACGCTCCAAGTCCCCTTTCACCATTTCGAACCGGGAAGCGGCAAGATGCGCCCGCGCGGCCTGCATCGCCTTTTCGCCGCCGGCCCCCGCACCATCTTCCAGATTGCTGATGTAGTTTCGATCCACCGAACCATCGTGCACCGCGCTTTTGTCGATCTCAGACTCAATCGCGGTTGCGGCCGGCTCCGGCGGCTCCAGGTTCAGGCTCGCAGCCGCGGCTGCCGGCGAACCCATCGGGGGCAGCAACCCGCCCTTTTCGATGTGGTCCACGATTGATTTCGGCAGTGCCAACTGTCCGGCGGAGGTTTCATAACGAATCTTGTCGCCGTCTTCCACCACGTTATAGGCGATGATTTTCCGCCCATTCTTCAGGACAATCTTGTCCGCGCGCGCCGTGCCCGCAAACACCAGGGCGCAAATCAGCATCGCCAACACTCGAGAGATTGTATTTACTTCCAGCCGCATCTGTTTATCTTAACCCTCCCCCGGCAACTTCGCCGTCCGCCTTGTTCCCGCATGCCGAATGTGTCTACACTCTTTTCATGCGGCTTCGTCTCCTCCTGATGGTTTTTGGAATTCTTTTTCCTTCCCTTTCTTACGCAGCGGATTCTTCCCCGCGCGAACTTCTCACCGCCCTCAATGCCCTCGGCATCGATTCGCAACACGTCTACAGGGTGGCCACGAAAGACCGCGTGGAACTTCGCAAAGCCGATACGGTTCTGGCTTTTCAGGAAGGCAAAATCGCCTTCTTCCAGTCCTTTGAAGGCCGCATCACCGGCTTTGTCTTCTCCGGCGTTGGGCACCTCGTCGCCCTGCCGCGCGACCCAGTGGAAAAGCAGCAGGTCGCGCGTTTCCTCGGCGCTCCGGTTCTCGACGAGCAATTTCTCTCCGCCTATGTGCGTTTCACCGACGGAACCGAACAGGATCTTCTCCGCGAATTGCAGCGCGCGGGCCTGACTCCTGAGGTCGACGAACAGTTCGCCGGGCTCTGGGGATCAAATCTCGATCGCCTGAATCCCTCGCACTCCCTGCGCATCCTGGTCGAAAAATATTCGAATCCACCCGTGCCCTTTTTCCATGCCGGTCTCGATGGAGTCCTCACTGGGCCGCTGGACATTCTTCTCGATGGCATGCTGAGCGACAATTTCAGCCTGGGCCAGCCGCGCGTCGTCGCCAAAACCACCTTCTATGATGTTTGGAGTTCCTACCGGACCGCCGACTCAATCCCATTCACCATGGGGATGGACGCCGTACACTACACCATCGACACCGCGATTCATTCCGACAACTCGCTCGAAGCCAACGCATCCATCGAGTTCCGCGCTTCCCCCGGCGCGCAACAGTTTCTCGGCGTGCAGCTTTCGCGTGCGTTGAAAATATCGTCCGTCACCGGCGACAACGGCGATCCGCTTCCGTTTTTTCAAAACGAGGGCCTCACCCAGCAGGAAATCAACTCTCGCGGCCAGGACTCGCTGATCGTCTTCCTCCCCAAATCCCCTGCGCCGGAAAGAACGTTCACGCTTCATTTCCGCTACAACGGCAACGTCATCGAAGACGCCGGCAACAGCGTTCTTTATGTCGGCGCAAGGGAAAGCTGGTACCCGCATTTCGGCGACGCCGCTGAATTCGCGCTTTACGATTTGACCTTCCACTGGCCGAAAAAGCTTCGCCTCGTGGCCACCGGCGTCAAATCCGCGGAACATGAGGACGGTGACTCCCGCGTGGCCACCTGGAAAACCGAGATCCCCGTTCCCGAGGCAGGATTCAATCTCGGCGAGTACGCCAGCAGCGCACTCTCCTCCGAAAATCACACCATCGAGGTTTACGCGAACAAGCAACTCGAGGAATTTTTGCGCTCGCGCTTATCGGCTCCGACGCCCTCGCAGGATTCCTCCCGGCACGCCTCCATCGCCATGCCCCCCATCGAACGGGATATTCCTACGCTGCCTCCCAGCCCCGCGGGTTTCCTTAAACAGTTGGCGCGCGGAATCGATTCTTCGATTCACTTTTACGAACTCTACTCCGGCCCATTTCCTTTCCGGACGCTTGGGGTCTCCCAGATTCCTGGCACGTTCGGCCAGGGTTGGCCGGGGCTTCTCTACCTCTCTACCTTTTCCTACTTGCCTGACGAAGCCCAGTACCGCGCTGGACTCAGTCCGACGGGCCGCGCGTTTTTCAGCGACGTCGTCCCGTTCCACGAAGTGGCCCACCAATGGTGGGGCAACGTCGTGGGCTGGT
>DATLVJ010000603.1:0-8023 GCA_035577585.1 Candidatus Limnocylindrales bacterium | reverse complement strand
CGCCGGAATCTCCGAACTCAATGATGCGGCCGGCAATTTGTTGCTCAAGGATGATCCGTTCAAGTCGCCCTCGCCGGTGGTGATCGTCGAACACTTCAACGTCGTGCGACTGGAAATCAAGCGCGACCGTGGCTGGGCCCGCCTGCAGGTTCAGTCCAAGCTTTCCATAGACGCTGGAACCATTCGACGGAAACCCCGTCTGGAAAATGTACGCTGGGAGTTGCGTCGCGTGCCGTCAGGCTGGGAGGTCGTTGCTCCCCAGAATCGGTCCTACATACCGCGCGACGTAGCAGTGAAACATCTGGCGGCCCAACTCGCCCAACTGACACAAAGCGACGGCACCACATCTTATCGCGCGCCGCTCGTCCAGCAAGAATCCCACATCGCGGATCTCCTCAGCGCCCTGCTGGTCCAATAATTCATCAACTTATCTGGAAAGCGTTTATCGCCCACTGACGGCTGGAAGCACGTGCGGTATATGATTATGGTCATGTTCTGCCCCGAATGCCGGGCCGAATACCGCCCTGGATTTACCCGCTGCTCTGATTGCGGCGTGGATCTGCTTCACGAAGTTCCCGAGCGGGATACGCGTGCAGATAAACGGAAACGCGACTCGACGACGATGTTTCCAACATTCAGAAACATATACAGAGAACGCGGCAACACGGTTCATTGGTGGACCTCGTACAGACACCAGACTAACAGTTGGCCGTGGTCCTCAATCGCCATCCATTTCTTAAACTGGGTTGTAATTATGGTTGGGGGAGGATTTCTCATCTGGTGGACCGACGGGTATTATTTTGGATTACTGATCCCCTGAATCGCGCGGCGCTTGACTTCTACCACCTGCATTGTGCCCCCGTTCAATTGAAGCGGGTCCGAAACCATTGAAGTTTTTTGGTGGTCAGGAACGTGGTCGAGAAAAACCGGATCGTGATCTCCGCACCTCGCATACATTTCGTCCTGTCCGTAGCCTGCAACCGTATACACGATGCAGTCATCTCCCAGGTAATGAAATCCGGTAATGTCTTCAGCCACTGTTTTGCGAACAAACGCACCGCCACGTGCGAGATATTTCGGCTTTCTCCCAGACTCGGCTATGAGCGGTGTCTCGGTTACTGAAAACCATCGGCCGCCGATCTTCTCGTAACTCCGTGGCGGGACGGAGAACAGCCAGCCAAAAGCAACGAAAATGATGATCACGAATCCGGTCAGAGCTGCAGCCGCCCAGAGCGAGAATCGCAGCCAGCGTTTCATTCCTTGATCATAACGGGTCCAGGAGTCGGTATCCACGGTAAGTCGCGCGTTGTGGGCGACTGACGGGGATCCCGAAAGTAATTCTACTTGATTAGTAAGTCGCGTCACCCGACACGTGGGTACTGAGACTCACTTCTCCGGTAACCGCGTTATCGACCCCTTGGACCCGTTGCAGAGAGCTTAGTCGCTTCCGCAACTCATCTAAGGCTCGGCGGCAGCAATGTGCTTTGCCGATCGTAGGGATGCTGTCGCTCACGAAAATAACTTGTAATCCATATGCATCCGTACCAGAAAAACGCATAGACGATGAGATTACAAGTGATTGCAAGCCCGCTCCAGAACTTCGCCCAAACCCCTTCGTGAACGCCAGAGGAGAAGATTGCATCGGCGAAGCGCGTTCCCGGCAAGGTAAGCACTTCCGACACTCTGCTCCATACCGGATTGTACCCAAGTTTGATTCTGCCCTCGAATATAAGTACTGACGTGACTACTCCCAGAACAGAGCCCCAAAAGATTTTTGATCGGAACATGGTTGCCCCCATCAAGTAGATTGAATTGAGCTGGGCAATCTAACGAAGCCACAAAACTTAGGCTGGAAGTAAGGCCGACACGTAAGGGTTGGGCAGGCGCCCGACCTATCCATTCCAGATTAAACCCAGGAACGATTCGAGGCAAGGATTGTATGCAGGGACTCCGTGACGACAGCCGAGCTCTCGGCACAACTCCTGGAAGTCGCCTTGCCGGACAAGTGGGTACCGGAATCAACCCGCCCGCTACGCGTTCTCACCCAGAATCCAGGTTTACTCGCCCGAGGACGACTTAGATTCCCCTTCGCCGATCCACGATTCTCCGGCTCGATGATCTTCTCAATCCATCTAGGGTTTGGCGTCCGATAGGTCTGCATCCGTACCTGACTTCACAGCCACTGCGCTAGGAACTTCCCCTGATGAGGGATCTCCCTGGCGGGTGAGATACAGGAAGAACGGAGTGAGCTCGAAGGGCGTCACCTCGTCCTTGGCCACCGTCCCGACTGGCTTGGTCTTGAGCATCTGCAGCCGATTGTCCCAAGGTTCGATCTTGATTCGTCCGCCAAGCGGCAGCGCGGCAATCAGGTTGTCCCTTGACTTGGACGCCGCCGCCTCCGCGGTTGGAGTTGCAGCTGCGCTTGTCATCCCAATCACCACCCTGTTTCCCAGGTGCGGACTGACCAGATTCGGAATCTCCTTCGAGCGGTCATTCAATGCCTGAAGAAACAGTTGCGCGCTTCCGATATGATCCTTATATGGCGATTTCTTCAGTAATTCCATCCCCTCTTGCGTCGCCGCCTGTTCCTCTTCCGGCGTGTGAGTAAAGCCAAAATGACGGAAGGTCTCTTTTTCCTCGAATCGCAGCCGATTGAAAAACGCATATTGGGTGCCCATACGATGCCGCAGCACAATGTGGCCAAGTTCGTGCGCAAGGATGGCGGCAAGGCTGGCCTCGTCCGGCAGCACATCCACCAGGCCGCGACTCAAGACGATGGTGTGACCCATCGTGAAGGATTCCATCGTCGAGGTCATCAGAACGCGGCAGCGTACCGTCGGTTCGATATCAAGGTTGTTGGTAACCTCAAGATTGTTGACCACAGTCTCCAGCACTTTATCTACATCCCCATACTGCGCCATCAGACCCATCTGCTCCATCTTGGTTGCAATGTTGTCTTCGGCCTGCCGTTCCCACGCACGTTTCTGTTCCAGCGGCGAATAGTCGTTCCCGACTTCCGTCTGATCAGTCACCGGATTGGGGGCCTCCACCACCACCTTGCTTAGCTCCTGCTCTTCCCGATCCTGGGTGGGGGCGTAACTCCAAAGCCGCGTCTGCGCTTTGAAGGACTGCACCATCGGGTTGTTCGCTTCTTCGCTGTAGATGAAAGCTGGAAGCCATTTGTCCTTCCCAGCGTTCATGCGCCAACTGTCAAAATTGAAGTAGTAGCTGGTTTTGGACCGGCTGCTGTAGCCGCCGTTGAAGCGCACGATGTGATAGTCCTGGTCTTCCACCCAAATCCGGCCTACGAAGCGCCCTTTGTCGTCCTTCGATACCGGATCGACGTCGAAAACCAGGCAGCGTACCTGACCCAGGAACTCGCGTCCGACATAATTAAACTTGTAATGCTGGCGGTTGAACCCGGTTGTGTCCACGTAGATCATTTGGAGAAATCCGCGGGGGAGAAATTCCATCGAGACGAATCTTCCCATGCCGCCAAACATATTGTGCTTCGTGTGACTGTCAGTGATCAGGGGCTCGAGCTCCACACCCTTCGCCAACTCCGCGCGCCCAAGAAAGTACTTGTCGCCCTTCGGCACTGCGCCCTGAATCTTGTTCGAACGCAAAACCTGAATGTAGGTCTCCACGATGGGCGAATACTGGTGCAGAGACTGCATCTCCGCCTGCTCTTGCGCCACAATTTTGTCCACAACCTCAGTCAGCTTTGATGGTTGCTGGGAAAATGCACTCAGGGGCAGCGCACCCAACGCCAAGGCGACACGCAATATCTTCAAGGCACGCATAATGCCTCCTCTACTGTGCATGAGGGATATAGCTGGACTTGGTCAGAGTAGGCTTCCGGCAGCAGTCCGCAAGCTGTACAGAGGGTTAGTTCAAGGACAGGCGTACCCGCGGATACGCTCACTGAACCAAATGTCGGTACTCGAGTACTCGATCAATTCCCCAAGGCGATAACCGGATCAGCGCAGGCTGTAACTACTGATCAGCCGCTACTTCGCGTTGCTGCATTTTTCGCGGCATCGCGCCCGCGAGCAAAAGCACGGTGCCGCAAAACATCAGCGTATCCGCCACGTAATTAAGTCCCTTGCTCAGGCTGGCGCGTTCCACTACTCCGATCGGCACGTACACAACCAACTCCACGAAGAGGACAGTCAACCCCAGCCATGTCGCGGCGATGCGCGTTTTCTTGCCAACCAGCAACAGGATCCCAGTCACTGCGTAAACCACGGCCGCCACGTACGTCCAAATGGCATGTCCGAAAACATACTCAGGGGTCAGCGGTTTCAGTGGCACGCCGGGAACGTTTTGGCCGTGCATGAATTGCTCGAAACTGAAAAACAGCACGGGGATTGCAACCAAGTAGCGCGCAATCGTCGCAAGCAAATCCGGGCCGCGCTCGCGCCGCTCCCCCGTGAGGCTGGCTGCCAGCGCCAGCGCACCGCCGCTGAAGGATAATTCCCGCAGCGCGACCGTCAATGCAAACCGGTTTCCTGGGTCTTGTGCCCAACCTGGTCCGTGCATCAGCACCACGAAAAGAAAAAACGTCAGCCCGAGCAAACCCGCAGCCAGGCGCGCCTGTATCCGCGTCACCACGCTGAGCGCCGCTGCGATAAAGCACCCACCCAGGAAGTACACCCAAAACTGATGCCACGGAATCCATGCTGGGATGATCGACGCCACTGCCTCCGTCAACGTGAAATGCTCCACGCCGAATGCGGCCACAGGCGCCGCATAAAAAAGCGGCCCGAACAGAATCAGCTTGTCGAACCCTCGTGCCTTTTGCCAATCACCACGAAAAACAATCGCCACCAGCCCAACCGCAAGAACCACTCCACCGGCAAAGTACGACCAAATCACCTCGCCGGGAATTGCAACGAGAATCAGGACCGCCGACGAATTCACCAGGTAGCCGCTCACCGTGTTTCCTTTCCAGTCTGTTTCGTCTGACTGCCTTCGCCTTATCAAATATTCGTCGCGGAGACTAGCCTGCACCAGCCGCTTCTCGGCGCCCCTCCAGTAAAAAGAATGCGAAGTCGGTCGCGACCGGCTCAGCGGCAAGCTGCCGCATCTGTAGCGCGACTTGGCCCCGATGGTAGGTGGAATGATTCGCCAGATGTTGCATCAGATGCCCCAAACTAATTTGTGTCGTGCGAACAGGCACCATTTTTCCCAGGGATTCGTTTGTGACGCGGTTCACAAACTCCACCTGTTCCCTTTCCACTTCCGCCCACCTCAACCGCACCGCAGCGAGGTCGGGAAAATTATTCGCAGGAAATCGAACGTCGAGTTGTGCCCACAAATCTGTCACAAAGGCGGGAGTAAGTGCGGGCTCCTTCCAGATTGTAAGCCACCCCCACTCGCCGCCAATTATGTGCACCAGCGTATCTCGTACGGAACGTAAGCTGCCGCCCAGGTCGCGCGTGAACTTCTCAGCGTTAAGACTAGATGCTGCTTGCAATACCCTGTTGTTCGCCCAGCGGTCATATTCAAACAGCAGCTGAATTTCATCTTTGGTCATGACGCAGGCCGATCCTTTCGTTTGGGAAATCTTACCTTGCCACGCGTGTTCGACATGGCTTGATTGGTTGGTTTGCCGGAAAACTAGGGCGCTTGCCGGAGCCGTTCTCTGTGATATCTCGTCAAAATTTGCCGCGGGCTAAGCTCTTCTGCCTGCGTTACTGCCCATCTATCTTTAACTGGATTTCCTTCATTTCCTTGATTTCCGCGATCACAATCGCATGCGTTCCGGTCCGCTCAAATACGGTCCCGCTGGCCCTCACATATTTGCCGACGAACGGCATCAGTTCCTGCCGCTGATCCGTGTCAGGCATTTTGGCGGAGATGGGAAAATATAGCTGGCCATCCTTGGTCAATATCACCAGCGGGGAACCACCCTTCACGCATTCCCTCACGCATTTAAGGCTTAAGCTGGTCGCAGATGAATCGAGGTTCTGAATGGGGCACGCAACATCCCGAACCAATCCCTCGATTGTTGCTTTCGAAGCATTCGCTCGGTCCCCAGCCATCGAAGTGCTCTGAGGAGGCCGTGACGCCGCCAGGATCGAGACGATCCCGCAGCCCGCAATCAGGCAAACACTCAAGAATCGCTTCATCGGTTCTCCTTTTCAGTGGCCAGAAATTTTGGCGATGTGATTCCCTCAGAAGCTCGCGACAGCGTCGCTTTCCGTCGCAAATGTTTCAAATATCGGCAGCAGCCGGGCCATTTCCAATGCCTGCTTCAACTTCGGGCCGAGGTGAGCGAGCATCAGCCGTCCGCCTTTTGCTTTTGTCTTTCGTTGTATTTCGATCAGCGCTCCGATCCCGGCGCTGTCAACGGAGTTGACATGCTCCAGGCCAACAACAATTCTCTCCGCTCCCGACGCCAGAAGCTTGTCAATCGTTGTGCGAAGCCCGAGGCTCTCTGGCCCCAGCACCAGCCGTCCACTAAGCGTCAGCACATAAATCCCATTCGTTTCACGCTGCGTAATTTCCAAAGGCACCGGACATCCTCCTCGTGCGCCAATCCGCGATTCGTCGAGCCTCTACATAATACCTTTCACACTTCCGCCGCCAAAGCGCGCAATCCAATTCCCTTCTCCCAATTTCCCTGCGAAACATCCGCCTACGCCCGGCCTCCCCAACCATCCTTTCTTCGGCTATCATTCCCTCCCGTGAACTCGTCCACCGGCTCCCCCCACCCTTCCCGCCGTCGCGCCATCCGCGACATTTTTCTCTACGGCCTTCTCGGCGGCCTGCTCATCCTCATACTGAAACTCACCGAATACCGTTTCCTCGTCGTCGAGCATTCCGTCGAAATCTATGGCGCCTTAGTCGCCGCACTCTTCTCCGCTCTCGGCATCTGGCTCGGCCTCACCCTTACCCGCAAAAAACCAGCCGTCATCATCAAGGAAATCCCCGCGCAACCCCTCGATCCCTTCGTTCCTAACGAAGCCCGCCTCACCGAGCTCGCCATCACCCCGCGCGAATTCGAAATTCTCGGCCTCATCGCCGCGGGCCTCAGCAACCGCGAGATCGCCGCTCGCCTCTTCGTCAGCGAAAACACCGTCAAGACCCACTCCAGCCGCCTCTTCGACAAACTCGGAGCCAGGCGCCGCACCCAGGCCGTCCAGATCGCCAAATCCTCCCGCCTCATTCCCTAGCCTTTGCCCCACCCGAAAGCATGATTTTTCTTCCTCCCGCCGCAAAATCATCCAAAAGTATGACG
This sequence comes from Candidatus Limnocylindrales bacterium, assembly GCA_035577585.1. Taxonomy (GTDB): domain Bacteria; phylum Acidobacteriota; class Terriglobia; order Acidiferrales; family UBA7541; genus Acidiferrum. Next base: position 777 of record DATLVJ010000603.1, on the reverse strand, counting down.
ACATCCAACCCCTTTCCGGCTAAACTTCCGCCACTTGAACGCAGACCCGCGCAAAAGGAGCTTCATGAAACGCGTAACCGGAATTGGCGGAATCTTTTTCAAATCAGAAAACGCCCAGCAACTCTACGAATGGTATGAAAAGCATCTCGGCATCAAGCGCGAACCCCATGGCCAGGGAGCAGCCTTCAATTGGCGCGAAATGCAAGGTCCCGACGGTGCCCAGCCCGGCCCCGAAGGTTGCACTACGTGGTGCATCTTCCCCCAATCGACGAAATACTTCGGCGCCAGCAAAGGCGGCTTCATGATTAACTACCGCGTCGACAATCTTGATGCGCTCCTTGAAGACCTCAAGAAATCCGGGGTCGAGATCGATCCCAAACGCGAGGAAGCCGACTACGGCCGCTTCGCCTGGATCACCGACCCCGACGGCAATCGCATTGAACTATGGGAACCGCCAAAGTCCTAAGATAACGACCCGTAACGCCGGCCTCCTCCATCGCAGTTCGCGTACAGGAACGCAAAATTCAAAAAAGGAGAATTGCATTTCCATGACAAAGACCGTCCTCACCTTCGGCCTCATCGCCGGCCTCATCATCTCTGTTCTTATGGGCGGCTCGCTTCTCCTCGCCGACAAGATCGGCACCGGCCACAGCATGGCTCTCGGCTACACCATCATGGTGGCCTCGTTCCTGCTCATCTACTTCGGCATCCGCAGCTATCGCGACAACTCCCTTGCCGGCCAGATCTCCTTCGGCCGCGCCTTCGCCTGCGGCTTCC
>DATLVJ010000602.1:0-7889 GCA_035577585.1 Candidatus Limnocylindrales bacterium | reverse complement strand
CAGGGCGACGGAACGTTTTGCGACGCGAGCGAGCAATCGGGCGCGGCGATTATGGAGCCGCGAGTTTCGCGCGGATTGGCAGTCGGCGATCTTTTCAACGACGGCAATCTGGATCTGGTGGTGGAAGATCTGCAGGGGAGTCCGATGGTGCTGCGAAATCCCGGGCTGCCGGGGCGGCATTGGGTAAGCTTTGAATTGGCGGGAACGAAGAGCAACCGGCTGGCGATCGGCGCGCGGCTGAAGATTGTGTCCGGCGGCGTGACGCAGACGGAAGAGATTCACAGCGGGGGAAGCTATCTTTCACAGAATGATTTGCGCGTGCATTTTGGATTGGGAAGCGCGGCAAAAATAGAGAGCGTGGAGATACGGTGGCCTTCAGGAGCAGTGGAAACGCTGAAAAATCTCGAGGCCGATAAGTTTTACAGCTTGCTGGAAGGTCAGGGAATCGTACCGGCGGAAAAGATCCGACCGGCGGCGCCTTCCAGGCAGCCGTAAGCCGGCCGCTGTAACGCCGCAATCGCCCGCACCTAGTGAACTCAGATACAATATTTGGCGCCAGCGCCAGAGCAAACCATTGGTTGTGAAAAGGATAATTGAAATGAAAAAAACGGGATTTGTTGGACTTGCTTCGCTACTGGTTTTTGCCACCGGCTTGTACTTTTACAGCGGAAGAACTCACGCTGCCGGCGCCGAGGCCGCTTCGTCGGGCTACAAAATAACCGGGAAAATTCCGGTGGCGGGCGAAGGCGGGTGGGACTATCTGGTGGTGGACGCCGCTGCTCGGCGGCTGTATCTCTCGCACTCCACGCATGTGGTGGTTTACGATGTGGACTCGCACGCCGTGGTGGGGGATATTCCAGACACGCAGGGAGTACACGGGATTGCGCTGGCGCCGGAATTGGGGCGGGGATTCGTGAGCAGCGGCCGCGCAAACTCGGTGACCATTTTCGATTTGAAGACGCTGAAGATCATCGGCACGGTTCCCACGGGGACGAATCCCGACGCGATTCTGTACGACGGGGCTAGTAAGCGCGTGTTCGCGTTCAACGGTCGCAGCAAGGATGCCACGGTGATTGACGCGGCGGAGGGCAGGGTGTTGAGCACGCTCGCGGTGGGAGGCAAACCGGAATTCGCCGCGGCCGATGGCAAGGGCAGCGTGTACGTGAATGTGGAAGACACCAGCGAGATTCTGCACATTGACGCGCAGAAAATGACGGTGTTGCATCGCTGGCCGCTGGCGCCATGCAAAGAGCCATCCGGTTTGGCGATGGATACGAAGACGCGCCGGCTCTTCGCCGTTTGTGACAATGAAATGATGGCCGTGGTGGATGCGGACTCTGGAAAAGTGATCGCTACGCCGAAGACGGGAGAAGGAGCCGACGCAGCCGCGTTTGATCCGGGGACGGACCTGGCGTTCTCTTCGAATGGCGAAAGCGGCACGTTGACCGTGGTGCATGAAGACGGAGCGGATAAATATTCCGTGGTGGAAAATGTTGCGACGAAGAAAAGCGCGCGCACGATGGCACTGGACCTGAAAACGCATTCGCTCTATCTGCCGGCGGCCGACATGATTCCACCGGCCGCGGGACAAAAGTGGCCCAGCGTGAAGCCGGGAACGATGGAGTTGCTGATCGTCTCTAAGTAATCTGTCAGGGAACCCAGACCCCTGTCGCGCGCCGCGCGGGGAACCGGCAGACTGCATACTGTCTGCGATTCTGCAAGGAGCAAGGCAATGGACGAGTCCGTCGAAGCCCCCGCCGGAGCGCCGGAAACCGCGGCCGCGCAATCAGTATCAAGATTCCAATGGATCGGCTGGTCGAGTCTTTTCCTGGCGATGGTGCAAAGTATTTGCACGATTTTTGTTGCGCTCAGCGGATTGCGCCTGTTGCTGGGAGCCGCTGCATTCGGCGCCGCCATCGGTGTAATGAAAATCGCCGACGAAAGAATTCACATTGACGCAGTGCGGATACCGATGGTGGTGTTTGCGCTGGCCGGGGCGGTATTCAATCTGGTGGCGCTGTGGCAAGTCCGAAGGTTGCGGGGCCGGGCCGCTTCAGCGTGGAGGCAAAAGCCAGCTTCTCGGAGCAAATTTGCTTCGGAGAAAGTGCAACTGGCGTTATCGGTTTTAACGCTGGTGTTGCTGGCCGTGGAATCGTTTTATCACCTTAAACAAACCCACCATCTATAGCGGATACCTTTCGGAAATTCAGGCGGGATGATTAATCCGGTTCGATTTTTTCCCGCATCGCCTTCTCCAGGCGGGCATGCAGGCGTTCGCTGTAGCCAACCGGAAGTTCATAGGTGCGGTTGTCCGCGGTCAGAACCAGGATATTACGGGTGGAGTCCAGAACCGCGGAGCAGACTTCGCAGTTCTCCAGGTGTTTCTCAATGTCCATCAGCAGCTTGGGATCAAGCTGCCGGTCGAGATATTCGGAAATGTGCTCCCAAACATTTTTGCACTCCAGCGTCATTGAAACATCCTCCCGAAGAAACCTTTCTTGGCCGGAGCCGCCGCACGCAGATAGGGGGCGAGCATTTTTTGCAGCATCATGCGCGCCCGGTGCAACCGCACTTTCACCAAAGTAATGTTGATGCCCAGCGCGCTTGCCGTTTCTTCCTGGTTCAATTCTTCAAGGTCCCGCAAAACGAGAACCTCGCGGTAGATCGGTGGGAGTTGTTCGACGGCCTCCCGCAATTTCTGGCGCATCTCTTTTTTCTCCAGCGCCTCGGACGGAATTTCCCGCCAGTCCGTCAGCACCGCGGGCGTGAAGTCGCCTTCGCGGTCTTCCTTGTCTTCGTCGAGCGACTCCAGTTGTGCGGCCTTCGCTTTGCGCAGCCGCTGGCGCGCCTCGTTCATGGCAATGGTCACCAGCCAGGTGCTGAACTTGGCGTCGCCGCGAAAACTCTTCAGGTGGCGGAACGCGTTGATCATCACTTCCTGCGCGGCATCTTCCGCTTCCTGTTCATTCCGCAGCATGGTGAGGATGGAGAGATACACCATCCGCTCATAGGGGCGAATCAGTTCGTGGAAAAGGTCGGTTTCGCCGGCAACGATCCTGGCGATAAGTTCCTTTTCCCGTTCGGGCGTTACCGGCATGCGTGTGCGCAGGGCTCCCTTCGGCTTCTCAGTTAGGAGTGGCGGTCCGCCCAAAGGTTACAGGACTTTTCAGGTTGAATGGAAGGATGGAGGGTAGATTCCCGGATTGCGATGGAAAGCGCCAGATGGGCGATTGTCCCTGGAAACTCTTGCCAAGCCGGCTAATCACCGGGAACATGGAGCATCCCGGAACTGGCGCGGATTTCACCGGACGGGCGGGTTTCATGCGCCGCAAAACTCTAGAGCATGGCATGAATCTAACCCAGAGAGCCGCCTCCGAAAAGGAACACCACCCATGAAAGATAAGGTTGTTTTCATCACCGGCGCTAACGGAGGGCTCGGCACTTCCGTTACCAAAGCGTTTTTGCGGCAAGGGGCGCGGGTGGTGGGCGCATCGTTGCGCATCAAGGCGGCGGATTTTCCACAGCCGAATTTTGAAGCGATGACGCTCGATTTCAACAAGCTGGACGAGATCAAGCGCGGCGTCGCGAAAATCGTGGAACGCTATGGCCGGTTGGATGTGCTGGTGCATGTGCTGGGGGGATTCGCCGGCGGTCCATCCATCGCGGAAACCACCGATGAGATGTGGCAGCAGATGCAGGATATCAATCTCACCACCGCGTTTCAGGTGTTCCGCGAGACTATCCCGCATCTTCGCAAGGCCAGTTCTGGACGGCTTATTGCCATCGGCAGCCTGACGGCAGCGCAGCCGCACGCGAATCTTGGCGCCTATGTGACGTTCAAGGCGGCGCTGGCGATGCTGGTACAGACGGTGGCGCTTGAGAACGCCGACGCGGGTTTGACTGCAAACGTCATCCTGCCGGGCACGATGGACACACCCGCGAACCGCAAATCCATGCCCGATGCGGATTTTTCGAAATGGGCAAAGACTGACGATGTTGCCGACCTGGTGCTTTCGCTTGCAGATGAGCAGGCGCGGCATCTTACGGGTCTGGCCATCCCGATCGAAGGCGGCAGCGGTTGAAACCTTTGTACATTTTTCCACTCTGACCAGGGGAGGGCTGTCCTCCGAGTTGGCGCAGGCTTTATTGCCGGGATTGGAGAAAAGCCAAGGGAAACGGATCATGACGTCGAAACTTTTGCAGTCACCATTCTTGCTTGCAGGCGGCGTGTGCGTCGCGGCTTTCTTGCTATTTTTAAACATTGGCCGAACAAAGGGTTCGGCAGTTCCACGCGACCCGGGGGAGAAAGCACGCGTGGTGGTCGTGGAGCTGTTCACTTCCGAGGGATGCTCGAGCTGCCCACCAGCGGATGCATTGTTGAAGGAATTGAGCGAGCAGCAAAAAGTCGATGGCGCGCAGATTGTGGCGCTCGAAGAGCATGTGGATTACTGGAACCATCTCGGTTGGCGGGATCCCTATTCCACCGCCGAATTCTCAGAGCGCCAAAACGACTACTCGCGGGTTTTCGGGACGGACGGGGTTTACACACCGCAAATGGTGGTGGATGGCCAACGCGAATTTGTGGGCAGCCGCAGCCTGGCGGCCCGGGAAGCGATTCAGAAAGCGGCCCACCAGCCGAAAGCGGAGATCACGCTGGCGGCCGCTGCGAATTCCACATCTGACAAGCCCGCCCTGGAAGTGCGGATCAAGAGCCTGGGCGGAATTTCGGTACCCGGCGAAACGGAGCTTTGGATCGCGGTGACGGAAAAAAATCTGCAAACGGATGTGAAAGCGGGAGAGAACTCCGGCGAAACGCTGAAACATGCCGCGGTGGTGCGCAGCCTGAAAAAAATCGACACCTTGCGCGATCCAGCAGGCTACAACCGCCAAGTCCAAGTCCCGCTCAATTCCGGCTGGAAAAAGGAAAATCTCGCGGTGGTGGCGTTCCTTGCGGAAAAGAAATCGCGAAAGATTATCGGAGCCATAGAGACTCCTCTTAGTTCTCCTTTCACCGCGAATTAGTTCACAAACAGCCGTTTCTCCGCCATCCAATTCCCACAGGAGTATTGTTTTAAATTTACAGGCGAGTCGTCAGAACCGGGCATGCGGATTGGCAAACCAGTCTGTAAGCGATTGCGGAGGGGAGCTGCCCATCTGTGTGTACTTCGGCGCGCAACCCAAGAATAATGAGATCCGAGTGCTGTTCATGGGCAAAAGAAAGGATCTGTTCCCCGGGATCTCCAAATCGAACCTGAAAGTCTGGTTCAAGGTTACCCACGACGGCGGCGGGCAGGCTTTTCCTCATTCGTTGGATCATGAAGTCGCGGATGATTCCGTGGCTGCTGGGCGGGGTTTCCAATTTGTCTTCGACGACGTGCAAAACGGTCAATCTAGTACCGTGCCCGCCCTCCAGGGCACGAGCAAATGGCCCGGCTCTTTCCGAGTGGGGCTTAAAGTTGGTGGTGTAAAGAACCCGTTGGACGTCGCTGGTGGCCAGCGCAGACTTCTCTGACCGGACGCCCACCGTCAGAGTGGGGCATTTCGCCAAGCGAAAGATTTCTTCCGCGACTGGGCCGAGCAACTGTTTTTTTGCAGCGGTGCGGCCATGCGTCCCCAGTGCCAGCAGATCAATGGCGTGTCCTTTCACAAACTCCTGCAGCAGGGGCCAGACACCTCCGCCGCTCAGAATCTCTTCGTGAACCATGCCCGCGCAGCCAGCATCCTCTACCAGGCGCCTCATTTCTCCGGCAGCGAACTTCCTTGCCTGCTGGATGGCCTCTTCCGAGCTTTCCGGCGCGACGTATTGGAGAACTCCGGCGGGAATAACATGCACAAGATAGACCTTGCTTTGAAAGCGCCGGGCAATGCCGAGGGCGCAATCCAAAGCAGTGCGGGCCCCGGCGGAGAAATCGGTGGCGACCAGGATCCGCTGGAACTGGACGACGGAGGATGTCAGGTCATCGCTGGAAGTCGCTCTCGGTGTGGACATAACCTCTCGAAAATTGGCCCGGCTGGCGTGACAAGCCAATAGGTAGAGTGAAGCAAACCGCATGCCGCGGTGTACTTGCACAAATGCTGAAAATAAGGCGGTTAGCGTGGCAAATTTGGCGGTCGGCTCCGCGCTTGGGCTACCTCACCCAAATTGGGTGGATTTTCACGCTGGCCGGGGGAGGATGCGAGGCCGAGTTTGAGGTTAGGAGCCGCCTGTACTGCAAACCGGCAAAGCCGTGCTGGACTGATTTCGGTTGGTGGTATTATCGGCGGGATGTCTTCCCCGGACCCCAGGACTTCTCCGACGGAGAGTTTCGTCGACGAGATGAAGCGCTACCTTCATCTGCTTCCGGCTGACGCGACGATCCTCCGTGAACTCGGGCCCCTGATGGAAAAGTATCTTCCAGAAATGGCGGAGAGGTTTTATGCGCAAATCCCCCATCACCCGGGAGCGAGCCGGGTCTTCACGGGCGGTGAAGCGCAAGTGCAGCGGCTGAAGTCCACACTGCAAGCCTGGGGGCGTGGACTCTTCAACGGTGTTTACGACGAACATTATGCTGAAGACCGTTTCCTGATAGGGTTTCGCCATGTCCGCATCAGCCTGGATCAGAAATACGTGATCAGCGCGATGGGAGTGGTGCGTTCGTTTCTCATGGAAAAATTGTTCGACGAATTTCCTGCCCGTGAAGAGCGGCTGGCATTTTCCCAGGCGCTTGGGAAAATCCTGGATCTCGATCTGAACCTGATGTGCGATTCGTATTTCCGGGCGACCATGGCCCACCTGCACACTCTGAACCAGGAACTGGAGCATGCCGGCGCGCAGCTTGTGGAAGCCAACGCGATCAAGGATGAATTTCTCGCCCAGGTATCGCACGACCTGCGCACGCCGCTGAATTCCATCCTGAGCTTTTCCAAGATGGTGCTGGACGGCCTGTGCAGCAGCCCGCAAGAAGAAAAAGAAGTTTTGCGAGACGTTTTCAGCAGCGGACAGTTGTTGCTGCGCCTGGTTAATGATCTGCTGGATATTTCGTCCATCGAAGCGGGCAAACTGGCCCTGGATCTTGAGAAACTAGAGCCGCGAGAGGTGCTGGACTCCACGTTGCCGCTGGTTGCCGTGCAGGCCGCTTCGAAGAGCTTGCGCTTGATTGATGAAACCCTGGAGCAATCGCTGCCCGCGGTTTGGAGCGACGAAATCAGGTTTCGCCAGGTACTGATGAACCTGCTTTCCAACGCCGTGAAATTCACCGCGAACGGTTACGTGCGCATCCGGGCGATCGAGAACCTGCCTGCGGGCCGGCTGCGATTTGAGATCGAGGATACGGGAATAGGGGTCCCAATCGAGAAGCGCAATTCGGTGTTTGAAAAATTCGTGCGCCACGATCCAAAGGCGCTGCGGGGGATTGCCGGATCCGGGCTCGGCCTGGCCATCGCCAAGCGATTGGTGGAAATGATGAACGGGGAGATTGGACTGGAGACCGGCCCGGACGGCAAAGGATCTATCGCATGGTTTACGCTTCCGCTGGCCGCGTCGCAGAGCAAACCGGAGGCGAAGAGCGCGTGAGCGGGCAGGCACTGCGAGGGAAGCGAGTCCTCATCGTGGAAGACAATGATCTGGTGGCCAAATTTTTCCGCATGGCGCTGGAGCGTGCGGGCGGCTGTTCATGCGTGATCTCCGAAGACGTGCCGGCGATTCTGGGCCACGTGGCTTCGGGAGAGATTGACCTGGTTCTTCTCGATGTGTCGCTCAACCACTCGGAATGGGAAGGCCGCTCCATCGGCGGAGTGGAGCTGTGCCGGATGCTGAAGGAAAAATCGCCGCGGAGGCTGCCGGTGCTGCTGGCTACTGCCCATGCGATGAGCGGGGATCGGGAACGCCTGCTGGAAGCCTCAGGAGCCGA
>DATLVJ010000601.1:0-3507 GCA_035577585.1 Candidatus Limnocylindrales bacterium | reverse complement strand
GATAAATTTATCGACCGTGCCTTCGCAGCGGAAGATCGGTTCCACCAGCGCGGCGAAGTAAGCATTGAGCATGTCCACGACGTCGTCCGGTTCCATGGTCGCGCTCATCCGGGTAAAGCCGCGAATATCGGAAAAGAGAATACTGACTTCGGACCGTTCGCCGCCAAGCGTCAGGCGTCCCTTACCGGCGCGCTCCAGCAATCGCTGCCGCACCTTTGGCGAGAAATGCGTCAGCAAGCGCTGCAACAATTGATTCTGGGCCTGCAGGTCGCGGGTCAGCCGCTGCGAATAGATTGAAAGCGCAACGTGATGGGCGATGGCGATGAACAATCGCAAATCTTCCGATGTAAATGTGTTCCCGGCCCGCCGCGTGTCCACGCAGAGGACGCCCAGCCTTTCGTTCTGCCACGAGAGCGGCGCATACATGGCGCAGGTGGTTTGCATCCCGATCAGGCTGCGGGCGCCTATATCGCTTGAGGCGGCGGCCGCGGGATTCCAGACGACGGCGGAATTCTGTTGGAGCACATGCTCCGCCAGTTCCATGCTCGCGGAAGGCTCGCCGGCGGGCACGTGGGCCTGCAACAGCAGGCAATTCGAACCGCGGTCGCGCAGCAGCATCACCGCATGGCTGGCGGCCGGAAAAAACTTCAACAGGGAATTGACCGCGCAATCCAGCATGGCCTGATAGTTCGGCTGCGAGGCCATTTGCAACGGCAGGTCATAAAAAAGCGCTTCCCGCGGAGAGGTCTTCAGATGCTCCAGCGGTTCGGCGATGGAAGTTCGCGTGGCATCCAGCCGCAACGTCACGCCGGAAACGGGCGGCGGAGCCATCAAGGATTGCAGCTTGCGCAGCGGCCCGGAGAAGTGCTCGGGGATTAACGGATCTTTGTCCACCATCACCGGCAGCAGGGCCCCCAGCAGATCGAACAAGGTGGTCAGCCCGCGCCCGGCCATCCCTGCGCGCTGGCCGGCGTGATCAAACACGGACCGCGTGGCGTCGGAGCGTTTTGCGACGTGATTCGCGGGCAGCGCCAATGAGATTTTCGGCAGGCGCGCGCGAACCTCTCGCCGCAGATGAATTGCATCCAGCCCCGCCATCGCTCCCGCGGAGCACACATCATTCCATTCCTGGCGAACGATTCCCAAACGTTCCGTGGACACGGCGTAGCGTTCCCAAGACTCTTCACGGATCACGCGATCCACACCAAAAATTCCCAACAGGAGATGAGGGGGTTCAATCTGCGGGGAACCCGCATGCACCGCTTCTTCGGCTGCCAGACGCCACGCAAGTTTTACGGTTTCCGAAAATGGCGGAAAGGACGGCTGGGCCATGGATGCTCCGGGTTCACTTCTTCGCAAGTAGTATATGTGGGAATTCGCAAGACGCGGCGAGCATAGCAGAGGAAGGGTGCGCAATTCACGCCCGAACTGCGGCCGGCCGGGCGGTTCATGGTGGAGGCCAGCACTTCCTGTGATCGCTCATTTCGTGGAAGCCGCCTTGGCCGCTGCTTTTGCCTGACTGAGAAGTTGATCCAGCGCCGCGCGGTCGAGATAGATTCCTTCCCGGATCACAGCGGAAATACTGGTAGTGTTGGAAATCTTGTCGAGCGGATTCTCGTCCAAGAGCACCAGGTCGGCGTGCGCCCCGCTTTCAATCGTGCCGAATTCGCCCTGGTGCCCCAGAAACTTCGCCGCGTCGCTGGTGGCAGCTCGCAGCGCTTCCGGTGGAGTCAGCCCCTGCTGATTCAGGAGCGACAACTCCTGGTGCAGCGCAAAACCCGGAAACACAAACCGGTCCAGCGAGTCGCTTCCGGCCAAAAGGGAGACTCCGGCCTTGTGCAGCTCGCGCGTCAATTTCTTGTCGTTCGCAAATTGATCGGCCCACCACTTTTGATCCTCCTCCGAAGCGCGGTTTTTCGGGTCGCGCGGGTCCCAGTCCTTCCGCAACGATGCGGGAACAAATTCCAGCCCCGGGTCGCTTGCCTGCTCCTCGGGCGTCTTCGCCTGCGGCGTTTGCGCCTGAATTGCCACAAGCGTCGGCGTAACCCAGGTGCCATTCTTTTTGAATTTCGCCCCAAGCGCGGCGGCTTTTTCTGGACTGTACGTGGACACCGCTTCGGCCAGGATTCGCCCAGGCGCTGACTGGTCACGCTTTTTGCGGGCCTCCAGCAGAGCTTCGCGCAATTCTTTCTCTTTCGCGGAGCAATCGAGAGCCAGATTGCTGTAAACGATGTGCTCGATGCTGCGCATCCCGGCGTCGGAGGCTTCCGAGGCGGTCACCCCCGCGGGCACGTGCCCAACGAAGGGGATTTTCTCCTTATTGGCTTCCACTGCAATTGCGAAGAATATTTCGCGCGAGGGCACGCTGATAATCTTGATGAAATCCGCTCCCTGCGCTTTTAGTTCACGGACTGCCGCCCGCGCTTCATCCACAGTAGTTACTGGCCATTGCTCGGGCGTCTTCTTACCCGACGGCACGATCATGGGGCCGCCCGCAAAAATGTGCGGCCCCAGAAGCTTTCCGGCTTCGATATCGTGATTCCAGGAACGCAAAACGCTGAGGTCGCCGCCCATGTCGCGAACGCCAGTGATTCCCTGGGCGATCAGCAGCGGGAGAATCACGTTTTTGCTCCAGCTGGGATCGGCGCTGATTCCGGCGATGTGCACGTGCATGTCCCAAAGCCCGGGAATCAAATACTTTCCGCGAGCTTCAATAATCCTCGCTCCCTTTTCTGGCTGATAATTTGCTGAAGGAACAACTCGCTGAATGCGCCCGCCGGCAATGACCACGGTCTGATCTGTCCTACCCGAGCCTGTTGCGGGATCGATTACTACGGCGTGGGTAATCTCCAGGACTTGCGGCTCGTCCTCGGAGTTGGCAAGCATCGGTGCTGCCAACCCCAAAGCAAGGAGGAACACGATTTTCCGCATCCACTGCATCTTCGCCCTCCTCATAAACGCCGGTAACCGGGCCCGCCACAGTAGCATAGACGCGAGCGAGGCCCTCCCGGTGCGCTGGGATACATTTTGCTTCGTTGACAAACCTGCCCTCACCCCCTAAACTTGGATTTTGTCTTTACAGGGAAAGGTGTGACTGTTGCGATGAGGACGTACGTAGCCAAGGGAGAAGAAGCTGAAGCCCTGAAAGTGGGCGCTCAGTGGTTTGTTGTAGACGCGAAAGATCAGGTGCTTGGGCGCCTGGCCACCAAGGTGGCACGCATGTTGATAGGCAAGGACAAGCCCAGCTTTACACCGTATCTCGATTCGGGTGACCACGTTGTGGTCATCAACGCCAACCAGATTAAGATGACCGGCAACAAGCTCGAGCAGAAAATGTACTACTCGCACAGCGGCTATCCCGGGGGTTTGAAGGAAGTTCCGGCGAAGCGGGTTCGCGAGACCAAGCCGGAATGGGTGGTTCGCGAAGCGATTGTCGGCATGTTGCCGAAGAACAAACTGCGGGCGCGGCGCGCGAAGAAATTGCGGGTGTATCGCGATGCGACTGGT
>DATLVJ010000600.1:0-5039 GCA_035577585.1 Candidatus Limnocylindrales bacterium | reverse complement strand
TCCAGCTCGCCAATCGCCTCCGGCACTTCTGTCAATTGGTTGTGCCCCAGGTCCAGCATCCGAAGCTTCTTCAGCTGCCCGATGCTTTCTGAAACTTCCGTCAATCCGTTGTCCGCCAGCACCAGTGTCTCCAGTTCGGTTTCTCTCCACACGGATTCCGGCACCCTGCCCAGCCCGCGTTTCCAAAGATTCAGATTGCGCGGAGAGGGCTGCGGCATTCGAAAGGCACCCTTATTGTCGAGGAAAAACTGGCGGCGGAATTTTACTCAAAACTGCGTACGGCCGTGGCTTCGTCAGTAAAAACATCAAACACTGTAAATAATTTGGTGATCTGCAGCAGATCGTTCACTTTCTTCGTCAGGTTCAGCAGCTTCAGCTCTCCGCCGCGGTTCCTCACAGCCGTAAATCCGCTGACCAGCTCCCCGATCCCGGAACTGTCGATGTAATTGACATCCCCCAGGTTCAGGATAATTTTCGTCCGCCCCTCTTCAAGCAGGTCCCGCACCGTCTTCCGCATCAGTGCGCTGCCGTCGCCCAGCGAAATTCGCCCGCTCAGATCCACCAGCGTGATGCCGCTGTACTCCCGGGTTGTGGCGAAAAGTGAAGGCATTCCGTTCCTACGCTTCCTGGTGCGGCGCGCCCGAATTCGAAGCGCTCCCATTTCCGTTGCTATGTGGACTTCCCAGCACCGGAAGTCTCTTGGCCATCACAAGTTCCGCTCCGCCTGTTTTTCCCGGATGCACGTCGAACTCGTCCATGAACGCCTTCATCAGGAAAATCCCGCGCCCAGACGTGCTCAGCAGGTTTTCCTGCGCCAGCGGATCCGGCACATCATTTAGCCGGAAGCCCTTGCCCTCGTCCAGAACGTGGATAATCATCCGCTCCTCGGTCAGCTCAATCGCCAGGTGAATCTTTTTCTCGGGCTTCTCCTGATTCCCATAGTGAAACGCGTTGATTACCCCTTCGCGCACGGACATCCCAATCCGGTAACACTCATCCTCGTTGAACCCCGCCGCCTCTGCCACGCGCACGCACATCTCCTCGGCGAGATTCACGCTCTCGACGTGGGTGTCCAGCGTCACTTCAAGGTGCTTGGTCTCTGGCGCCATTCCGGGTCGCGAAAGTTGGATCTTCCTCACAAAAGGCGTTCTTATCCGTAACACAGCCTCCGAAGGTAAGTCAATGGAGCCGCCGAAGTAGCGCCGGCTTGCCCTGACGCAGCTAGTGCCCGTCAGCCCGTGTAGCATAGGCTTCAGCCTGCGCTCTTGGGTTTTCTTCTCTTTCTCTGCGTACCTCTGCGTACTCGGGCCTCTGCGTTATCTTTTCCTCTTCACGCCCAGTAGTCTCTATCCAACGTCCGATATTGGATCGCCTCGCTCAAATGCTTGCACTGGATATCCCCCGAAGCATCCAGATCCGCAATCGTCCGCGCCACCTTTAATATCCGGTCGTGCGCCCGCGCCGAAAGCCCTAGCCGCGTCACTGCGTTTTCCAGCAGTTTCTCCCCATCCGCATTAATCGCGCAATGTTTCCGGATCATTTTCGGCGCCATTTGCGCGTTGCAATACGTCGTCTTCTCCGCCTTGAATCGCTCCATCTGTTTCTGGCGAGCCCCAATCACCCGCCCACGTACCGCCGCCGAATCCTCCGACGACGCCGGCGCCCGCAACTCCTTGTACTTCACCGCTGGCACTTCAATGTGAATATCAATCCTGTCCAGCAGCGGCCCCGAAATCTTCGAAACATACCGCTGGATCATCGGCGGCGTGCAATGGCAATCATGTCCCGGGTCCCCGAAATACCCGCACGGGCAAGGATTCATCGCCGCCGCCAGCATGAACCGCGAAGGAAACGTAACGGAAATCGCCGCCCGCGCGATCGTCACGCTGCCATCCTCCAGCGGTTGCCGCATCACCTCCAGCACATTCCGCTGAAACTCTGGCAACTCATCCAGAAACAGCACCCCATTGTGCCCAAGCGACACCTCTCCCGGTCGAGGCACCGCTCCCCCTCCAATCAACCCAGCGTCGCTGATCGTATGATGCGGCGAGCGAAACGGCCGCGTCCCTAGCAATCCCGTCGCATTTTCAAGAATCCCCGCCACGCTGTGAATCCGCGTAGTCTCGATTGCCTCATCCAGCGACATCGAAGGCAATATCGTCGGAATCCGCTTCGCCAGCATCGTCTTCCCCGCGCCCGGCGGCCCGATAAACAGGATATTGTGCCCCCCGGCGCACGCCACCTCCAACGCCCGCTTCGCCGCCTGCTGCCCGTGGACATCGCGCAAATCCACACTGTACTGCGCCGATTCCTGCAGCATCTGCTGAGCATCCACTCGCACCGGTTCGAACGACTCCGGCGAATTGATCAGGTCAACCGCTTGCGGCAGCGATTTCAGAGCGTACACCTCAATCCCCTCCACCACCGCCGCCTCTTTGGCATTGCTTTCCGGCACAGCCACCGCCTTAATGCCGTTGTCCCGCGCCGCAATCGCAGCCGACAGCGCCCCGCGCACCGCCCGCACGCTGCCATCCAGCGAAAGTTCCCCCAGAAACATCATCTGGTCCAGCGCCTTCCCAAAAAACTGCCCCTGGCACCCCGCCAGTCCCAGCGCCATCGGCAAATCAAACGCCGATCCTTCTTTCCGCAAATCCGCCGGCGCAAGATTAATCGTCACTCCCTGCCCATACGGAAAATCAATCCCACAATTCTTCAGCGCAGACTTCACTCTCTGCCGGCTCTCTTTCACCGCATTGTCCGGCAATCCCACCACATAAAAATCCTCCATCCCTCCCACACCAACATCCACTTCCACCTGCACCAGGTGTGCATCAATCCCATAAACCGACGCGCTGAGCGTTTTGAAGAGCATATGTCGTCGTTTCCCGCCTAAGGGTAGAACAAAACAGTCAATAATCCTAGAAGTAACTCAGCTCCCCGCTTTGCCACGTACCCAGATATGCGATTCTGCTCACCCGGGGGATCCGAACTATGCAATGCGCCTCGTGCAATCGCGCCTGTCTCGCGCTGCTTGCGTTCAGTCTTTTCCCCACCTCCGGTTTGGCCCGCGCTCAAGGCGCCACAAGCCCGGCTACTCTCCAGGTCATTGCTCAAGCGTCCGCTCTTTCCCATCGTGGCGACAACGAGGGCGCCGCGAACCTTTGCAAAAATGCTCTGCAAAAATCTCCCAACGAACCTGCTCTCTATGATTGTGTCGGCCGCGCCCTTACCAACAAGGGCTCCTATCAGGAAGCAGCCGAAGCTTACGAAGGTGAAGTGCCCCTTCTACTGAAGCAACCTTATGCCAAATTTAATCTCGCTGGCGCCTATGCCAACCTGGCCATTCTCTATCTCCAACTCAACCGTCTGGATGAAGCCCTCGACCGTGCGAATAAAGCCATTCAGGCCCGGCCTGACGATGTTCAGGGCGTCATAACCAAGGGCGTCATTCTCGAATCCCGCGGCCAACTGGATTCCGCCATCGAGCAATATCGCAAAGCCCTGGCGCTGGCGCCCAAATCGGCCGCCGCCAGCCAAAACCTTGGCTCAGCTCTTCAGAAAAAGGGCCAGCTCCAGGAAGCCGTCTCCGTCTTGCAATCGGGAGTTCAAATCAATCCCAAAGACCCCGATCTTCGCGGTGCCTACGGCAACGCCCTCTTGGCAGCCGGACGCCTGGCGGAGGCCGAAAAGGAGTTTCAAGCCAGCCTTTCTTCACGGCCCGATAATTCCAGCGTCCTCTATAACCTCGCCGATGCTCAGCGCAAGGAAGGGAAAACTCCCGAAGCACTCGCAACTTTGCGCAAAGCCTACGAACTGGCTCCAACCGACGCCGATATCAACCTTGGTCTCGGCTCCCTGTTGGTTGAATCCGGGAAAACCACCGAGGCTTTTCCCTATCTTCAAATGTCCCGCCGCTCCGGCAAGTACGATGCCCAGGCGTTTTACGCTATCGCCCTCGCCCTTTCTAACCAGGGCCACAGGGACGACGCGCTGGCCTTTCTCCAAAACGCTCTGATGGCCAAGCCTGATTTCCCCCTGGCCATCGCGCTGCAAAACGATCTACTCATCCAACAGGGCCACCTGAAAGAAGCCGCCACAGCTCTAAATTCTGCCCTCGCGGCGCATCCTGAGAGCGCCGAACTCCAGAACGCCGCCGGCATTTTGGCGTTGGCTCAGAATAATGGCAAAGTCGCCGAAACCTGCTTTGCTCGCAGCCTGGCCTTGAAACCCGATTTCACTGACGCCGCCGTCAACCACGCAATCGCCTTGCGTGTGCTTGGCCGTTCTTCCGAAGCCCTCCTCGAATTCCACAAATCATTGCAATCGGATCCCGCAAATCTCAAAGCTCAGGCAAATCTCGCCGCCACGCTCCTTGACCTTCACCGTTATCCGGAAGCTGTCGCTGCCTTCGCGCGCTCCGTTGAACTCTCTCCACAAGATCCGGATCTCCGCACGAATTTAGGCCTCGCCCTGGAAAAGGCGGGAAAGTCGGAACAGGCAAAAAAAGCCTTCGCTGAAGCGCAATCCCTTCGTCACGCCCAGAGCAACAATCCCCAGGCTGGCGCGAACTGAACTTTCCCCCTCGGTCGCGTCATCGGAACCCCACGCACCGGCCTCGCTTTACTCAATGCCGTCCAACCCGTATATTCGTTCTGTCGCAAGTTTCCAAATCTTTCGCCTGTGAGGTTTGCCTATGACGGGCATAATCGTTCTCGTCGCCCTTGTCCTGCTGGTGCTCTTCGGTATCGGCATGTACAACGGCCTCGTACGCCTGAAAGTTCAGTGCGACAACGCCTGGGCCGACATCGACGTCCAGCTCAAGCGCCGCTACGATCTGATTCCCAACCTCGTCGAAACCGTCAAAGGCTACGCCGGCCACGAAAAGGGCACACTCGAAGCCGTCATCAACGCCCGCAACCGCGCCATGAGCGCCACCGGCCCCGCCGACAAAGCCCAGGCCGAAAATATGCTCTCCGGCGCCCTGAAAAGCCTTTTCGCTCTCTCCGAAGCCTACCCGCAGTTGCGCGCCATCGAAAGTT
>DATLVJ010000599.1:0-2725 GCA_035577585.1 Candidatus Limnocylindrales bacterium | reverse complement strand
CATTGTCAGGTTTCCTTTTGTAACCGGAATGTTGGATGTTCGCGCGGCCCAATGGTTACCTTTTGTCAAATATTAGCTCGTTGGCTATGACCGGTTGAATTGATTGGCAACAGGCGACCCCGGGAGGGGCGTCCGGAAAAGTCATTGTGTTGCAAGGTCCGGGATTCCAACACGAACGGCTTGCCCGCCAAACTCCCTTTGACCTGCCAGGACTGAGATGCGGATGACGAGGAAGAGGATCCGGATCGCGGACGCAAATGTGGCGGAAAGGTAGGAGCCAGTTGCACGGGGTTTCAAAAGCCCAAGTCGTTTTCGAGAGCGTGTTCGTGGCGCAAGAGCCAGCGTTTGCGCTCGATGCCGCCACCGTAGCCGGTGAGGGAACCGTCGGAGCCGATCACGCGGTGGCAAGGTACAACGACCCCGACCGGATTTGACCCATTGGCCAAACCGACCGCGCGGACGGCATTTGGGCGGCCGATTCGGGCGGCGAGCACGGCGTAAGAAATTGTTGTGCCGCAGGGAATTTCACGCAAAGCACGCCAGACTTGCCGCTGAAAAGGAGTGCCGGAAGTTTGCACGGGCAATGCGTCGATTGCGGAAAGGTCGCCGGCAAAGTACCGGGCGAGCGCAGCAGATAGACCGCCGGGATTCTGGCCGGGAGCAACGCGGAATTGATCCTTGCCGAACTTATGCTCGAGCAAGGAGAGAAGATGTGCCTCGTCGTCGGCCCAACTGGTAAAGCGCAGATCCCCTTCCTGGTCGGCCACCAGGGATAGACAACCGAGGGGAGTCTCGATTCGATCCAGCAAAAGGTGAAGAACTTTATTCATACCTGTGGCCCCAAATGCCTTGGAATAGCCGTTCCAAGGGTCGATTTTCTCATTTGTTGGAGAAATTAGCATGGGCAAGGCCTCTGCCCCCATTGGAAGATGACCGCATTTTCGAAATTGGCGAATGGACCGGGTGGTTTGGATTGTGTTGATTCGTGTGTTCCTATAGAATCCCCCGCACTGGATTTGATGAGAACGGATCGTTGATACGAAGGCGCGGCACAGGTTTGCGACCATGTCCACACAGGATGCTCAACAACTCCCAAAGGCGTCTCGCATACAGAGCCTGGCATTGCCGGCTGACAGCTCCCACAAACTCGCCTCTTCCCTTTCCGAATTCCTGAACGCAGTGAAATCCGTTCTGAGGAACGATGCCGCGCAGGTGGCTGCGAGTTTGCTAATTGTGGGGGTGAGCTATTATCTTGCCGCCAAAGTCAGCCTGCACCTGCGGTTCAGCGGCTCAACGAAAGCGGCGTTGTGGCCGAATAATGCGATCTTGGTTGCCACATTGCTGCTGACGCCGGTTCGCCGCTGGTGGATGTATCTGCTGGCGGTGATCCCGGCGCACATGCTGGTGCACTCAACCTTTCACATCGGAGCGATGTGGATGGCGTTTCAGATGGGCCAAAATACTGTTCTTGCGGTGGCCGCGGCGGCGATTTTGAAGCGGCTGGGGCCTTCCCTTTTCAGTTTCGATCACTTGCAAGATGTGCTGGTGTTTCTTGGAACGGCGATTCTTGTTCCAGGCGGGGCGGCGCTCGGACTGGTAACGGTGGTGAACACCATCTGTTCAGAAGAAACGATCCGGCTGCATGGATGGCCGGTGGGATTTTGGCCATCAGTGAGCCGCATCTGGCTGACAAACACTGTGTCCTTTGTGGTTTTCGTTCCCCTGTTTCTGATGATTGTTTCGCGCGGACGTTTCTGGGTGGGAGCCTGGAGCACTAAGCGATTAGCCGAAGCGTCCGCACTGGGCGTAATGCTGCTGGCGACGGGTTATCTGATCTTCGGGTCGGGGTATGGAAGCTCAAGCTGGGAGCCGGCGACATTTCTGATATCGCTGCCACTGCTGTTATGGGCAGCGATTCGATTTGGGGCGGCTGGCAACAGCCTGGCAATCGCGGCGGTGGTGTGCGTTTCGTTCTGGAGGGCTTATCGTGGAGACGGGCCCTTCGCCCAGGACTCCGCGATCACTAAAATCGAGTCCATGCAGCTGTTCTGGATTTTGTTGACCGTACCCCTGATGGCGCTGGCGGCCATGATCCAGGAACACAAATTCACGTCGGAAGCCCTTGTGGAAAGCGAGAACCGGTTCCGGCAGTTGTTCGAGCAGGCATCGGTGGGAGTGGCGCTGGAGTCGCTGGATGGAAAACTGGCGATAGTCAATCCCGCATTCTGCACCATGTTGGGATACACCGAAGCGGAGCTGCATGAATTGAGCTGCGCGCACCTGTCGCATCCGGAAGATCTCCCGGCGGAAGCGCCGCTGCTGCGGGAGTTGTGCGCTGGAACGCGGACGAGCTACCAGATCGACAAACGATTTTTCCGCAAAGACGGAACGATCGTGTGGGGGCGAGTGAGCGTTTCGCTGTTGAAACCAAAAGACGGCAGCCAGCCGTTCATCATCGGCATGCTGAGAGACATTTCGCCGCTGAAGCAGCGCGACCAGGAACTGGTGACGCTGACCGGCCGGCTGATTGAGGCGCAGGAAGAAGAGCGTCGGCGAATCAGCCGGGAACTGCACGACGACATCGGGCAGCAAGCGGCGGCGATTGCGGCGGATTTGTGCGTACTGCGCGATACGATGGGGCTCGGAGCGAGCGAGCCGGCCGGAGCGCTGGCGGAGATGGTTTCGCAGATGGCGACGGAACTGGCGAGCAGCGTCCACAAGCTGT
>DATLVJ010000598.1:0-6288 GCA_035577585.1 Candidatus Limnocylindrales bacterium | reverse complement strand
CCGCTCTGACTTGGCTGCACTCTGGGGATGACCGCATCTCTGGAGCAACGCAGAGCGGAAGCGGCGGCGACGTCCTGCTGGCGGGAGTTACGACTTACTTCGGCCTGCGCCCGGGAATGCATGTCTGGCTCGGGATGGATTGGGACGTGGCGCATTCCACGGGCGCAATGTTCATGCCGATTCGCCGTCACATCAGTTTTGGAATCACCCAGCAATTTCGGTTGCACCGTTAATCCAGGGAGAAACGATGAACACCACGAAGATCGCGCTGCTTGCTCTGCTCGGCCTGATGCTTGTCCCAATAGCCCAAGCGCAAATCAAACACATTGAAATGCGCGTGGAAGGCATGACTTGAAATTTTTGAGCCTACGGGGTGAAGCAACACCTCGGACGCCAGTCTGGCGTTCAAAACGTGGAAGTCAGCTTGCTGGATGGAAAAGTCGAAGTCACGCCAAAAGAGGACGGCCAAATTGAGCCCGAGCAACTTCTAAAGGCCACCTATGACAGTGGCGTAACCGCTGCGGAAATGACCATGACGGCGCGCGGAAAGATCGTCAAGGACGCTTCTGGAACGCTCGCCTTTCAGGTTGTGCCAAATCGGTCGTTCGCACTCACGCCGAATGAGTTGTCGAACGGACTCGAAGCCTTCGCGGATACTCCAACTATGGTCACAGTCCGTGGCCAGTTATACAAAAAGCCCGTGGGGAAAAAGAAATCGGCCCCGTCGACCCCGCTAAAATTGTTGATTCTGGAAGTAGAGAAGAGGGAATAGATGCGAAGAAACCTCCCGCTGGTTTTGACTCTTGCCGCAACCGGACTTGCCGGATGTGATCCGCATCCGGCGAGTCCTCCGCAGGCGAAGGTCGAAGTAGCCCCTGCGACCCAGCTTGGCACGCGGTTGCCGGACTTCTCGGTGAAAGACTTGCAAGGACGTGACATTTCCTCGGCGGACCTTCGCGGCAAGGTCGTTCTGATCGATTTTTGGGCCACCTGGTGTCAGCCCTGCAGAAAAGAGATGCCCGGCTACCAGAAGCTTGTCGATCGCTATGGTTCCAGAGGATTTGCCGTGGTCGGCTTCAAATTCGATACGATGACGGATTCAGAAGACCCGATCCAGTTTGCAAAGAAAATCGGTGTGCGTTATCCGTTGGCCGTGGCGGCTGAAGACGTAAAGCGCAATTTCGGCGGCATCGAGGGTTTACCCACAACGCTCCTATACGACCGTCAAGGGCTTCTCCGAAAAAAAATCATCGGGTTCGAATACACCAACGTACTCGAGGAAGAGCTAAAACCACTTCTCTAGAATGGGGCAGTTGAATTCAGGTTCACCCCTTTTTACCCGGCGCCTCTTCCTCGGCATCTACTTCTTCCTGAAAATGCCCTCCTGATCTCGGATTAACACCCGCGTTAAACTCCTCTAACGCAATTGGTACTCGCCTGGTACTTGACTTCTCCCCCCATGGGCTTATGCTTCATTCCCCATCCCAAAGTTTGAAGACTTCGCGTCGACCTCTCTCTTCGCGCCAGGAGAGAAACATGCAAAATCCAGAGAAACGAATCAGTCCCAGGCAGTCGCTGCAGATCCCGCTCCGCTTCCGAAGCGCGGAATTCGGCGGGCCCGATCCGGAGCTGGCATCCGAAACCACGAACATCTCCCGCTCCGGCCTGTTTATGAAGAGTCCGCTGCCACTGAAGGTCGGTTGGACGCTTGCCATCACGCTGCGCGTCCCAACCTATCTTTCCGGGAGCGCGCGTTCCATGGTTCAATGCAGCGGGCGCGTAGTCCACGAGCGCGAACTCCCCAACGGCGACATTGGCTACGGGATTCAGTTCGAAAACCTTCTCTCGTTCCAACGAAATGCCATGCCTCTGCCCGCAGTCTCACTACCCGTATCAGTTGGCTCACGCGCATAAGCCACCGTCCACGCTCCCCTCTCGTCTATTCCCTGGCTCGTGGTGTGGGCTAGAAGTTTTGAGTTTCAAATTTTGAGGCCTTCGTTTTGTTGGATTGCGGAGCGAGTCTCTGTTTTCTATCTTCCATTTTCACTTTTTGCCAGCAAGCCAGCAGCAACGAATGTCCGCAGCCAGCACATAGGTGTCAGCAGCAAGCCGCCCTCTTTCTAGTTTTGCTCCAATTTCCACAAGATCTTCCTGATCATCCCCAAAAGCACTTCCGCGTCTGCCGCCTCCATCGAAAAACGCCGCAGCATCCGCCGCAACTTCTCCTCCGCCTTCGCCTCGCCCCGCGCCGCAACATATCCGCTCTTCCGCAACGCCTCCAGCAAAGCCTCCCCGATCCGCTCCACCGTCTCCATCTCCGTAAACTGTTGCCTGGGTGCCGCACCCTTGGGTTTTAAGGGTGCGGGTTTCTCCCCTCTTCTCTGTGTCCTCTGCGGCCCCTCTGCGCCCTCTGTGGTAATTCTTTGTCTTCTTCCAATCTCATACATCACCACTGCCGCTGCCTGCCCCAGATTCATCGACCGGTGTTCCTTCCGCGTTGGAATCCGCATCAACCAGTGGCAATAGCTCAAATCCTCATTCGACAATCCCCACTTCTCCGATCCAAAAAGCACCGCCACCCGCTCCGTCGTCATCCGCTTCCCGATCAGCCGCGCGCCCTCTTCCAATCCGCGCAAAGGATGCTTCATCTCTCGATTTCCCACCGCCGTCGTACCCACCACCAGCGAACAATCCCCCACCGCTTCCGCCAGCGTCGTAAACTCTTTCGCCCGCGCCAGCAACTCCCCCGCCCCCACCGCCGACCGCGCCTCCCGCCAGGCCTTCTCGTACGGCCGCACCGCGCGCAATTCCATTGCCCCGAAATTGCTCATCGCCCGCGCCACCGCCCCCACATTCAGCGGATTCCGCGTCCCCACCAGTACAACGCACAAATTCTTCAACTCCCCGCTCATGGCCACCAACTCTAAGCCATACCCGCCGCCAACACCACAACCCCCGCCACTTTTGAGCGCGTGTGCGAAGCTCCCGCCTTAGTGAACTTACCCGAACCGCCAATCCGGGGCCTTAGGCACACCCGTCCTCAAAAGGCGCCGTAACGAACCTTAAAGAACTCCCCGCATAAATTGTCGATGGATTAAAACTACCAGTTCTTCAGATCAAACCGCCAACGCACCCAGCCCCGCTTCCTGTTATCTGAGCTGTTATCTGCTCGCCTCTTGCTGATTACTTCCTCTACCTCACCACGCTCTTCGCCACAAACACCCGCTTCATCGGCCGCGCACCCGCCGCCGGAAACGACATGCTCCAGAAATTCCCTTCAGGACAGTGCAGCTCAAACGCTCCGTGGAGCTTCCCCTCTTTGCCCACACGCACCGTTACGATCCGGCACGTGGCCTTGCGGTTGTTGAATTCGTTCACCATCTCGAATTTCTGCCCAACCGGCAGGGGCATATCCAGCAGAATCACTCCGCCATGCTGGCTCACGGAAATCGTCCGCGTGGCGAACTTGAAAGGCTGCTGCCCCTCGCTGACGCCGCTGACTTCCATCTGGATGCTGACCACGGCGCGTGCCGTTCTGCGTCGTTCAATGCTCCGGCAGTGCATGATTGCCATCCGTCTATCCTCCGGCTGTCGTTCGGATTCGCGCCCTCAACTGCCCGCCGCCTCGCGGGACCCGGAGTCGACACCCAGGTCGCGAACCGCTTCCCATCTGCCTGAATCTTAGCGATTCGGCTCAGAAACGCGAATAGCAGGGCGGTACCTATTCCAGCCGTTGTTTCTAGTACTTCTCTCCCAGCACCTCTGGTTACTAATTTCTCCGCGGTTGTTAACTGACTCATTCTTTAACCTTCTCGTACCCGCCCCCGGAGGGCCCTTCAAACGGATTGACACTCCCTCCCTCACTGTCCTACCGTTCCCGCGATAGCTTATGCCTCCCCCGCAGCATTACGACGCCATCGTTATCGGCTCCGGCCAGGGTGGTACTCCCCTTTGCCAGGCACTGGCAACTGCCGGGCTGCAGACCGCTCTCATTGAGAAAGTTCACGTCGGCGGCACCTGCATCAATGAGGGCTGCACACCGACTAAAACCATGGTCGCCAGCGGCCGCGTGGCCTATCTTGCCCGCCGCGGCCCTGATTATGGCGTCCACACCGGCGCGTTGCGTATCGCCATGGAGCGGGTGCGCAAGCGCAAGCGCGACATTGTCAATTTATTTCGCACCGGCAATGAGAGCCGCATCGCTAAAACCAAAAACCTTGACCTGATTTACGGCGAGGCTTCCTTCACCGGCCCCAAATCCATCGTTGTCCGAACCGCCAAGCGCGGCGAACTCCAATTCACCGCCGACCGCTATTTCATCAATGCCGGATGCCGCCCCGCTGTTCCTGACATCCCCGGGCTTTCCAAAGTTCCCTTCCTCACCAGCACCTCGATCATGGAACTGGCCAAAGTTCCCCCGCATCTCGTCGTTATCGGCGGCGGCTACGTTGGCCTGGAATTCGCACAACTCTTCCGCCGCCTGGGCAGCAAGGTCACAGTCATCCAAAGCGCCGCGCAACTCCTTGGCCACGAGGACCAGGACGTCGCAGAAGCCGTCGCGGCGATCCTTCAAGAAGACGGCATCCAGCTTCATTTCAACGCAAAAGTTGAGAAAATCTATCGTTCCCGCAATCGCATCACGGCACAATTTCGCGTCGTCGGAAAGTCCCGCAAAGCCGAAGGCACCCATCTTCTTGTCGCCACAGGCCGCGTTCCGAACTCCGACACGCTGAATCTACCTGCCGCCGCAATCGCCACCGACGCTCGCGGCTTCATACGGGCCAACGAAAAACTCGAAACCTCCGCGAAAGACATCTTCGCGCTCGGCGACATCAAGGGCGGTCCCGCGTTCACTCACATTGCCTACGACGATTTTCGGATCCTGCGCGCCAATTTAATCGAAAACGGCAGCGCCACCACCACCAATCGCCTGGTGCCTTACACGGTTTTTATTGACCCGCAGCTCGGCCGCATCGGCCTGACCGAAGCCGAAGCCCGCGCGCAAAACCGCGCCATTCGCGTCGCCAAAATGCCCATGAATTACGTCGCCCGCGCGCTCGAAGTCGACGAATCCCGCGGCTTCATGAAAGCCATCGTGGATGCCTCCACCAACCAGATCCTTGGCGCCGCAGTTCTCGGCTTTGAAGGCGGCGAAATCATGGCCCAACTCCAGATCGCCATGATGGGGAAACTCCCTTACACCACCCTGCGCGACGCCGTCTTCGCCCACCCAACCCTCGCCGAATCCCTCAACAACCTCTTCACCAAATTTTCGGATTGATCGTCTTCCCGGGGAATAACGCGCCCTCGCCGCCCTATTCTCTTTCTCCAACCGTCGGACGTCAGTTATCGAATTCCACTTCAAGATTAATGCCCGCCGCTT
This sequence comes from Candidatus Limnocylindrales bacterium, assembly GCA_035577585.1. Lineage (GTDB taxonomy): Bacteria > Acidobacteriota > Terriglobia > Acidiferrales > UBA7541 > Acidiferrum. Next base: position 905 of record DATLVJ010000598.1, on the reverse strand, counting down.
TACTGACGGGCTGCCAGTCGGATGCTTTGCTCGCGTCACATTGACTGATGGCATCAAATTTGCAAATCTCAAAACTGTAGATGGGATGAATCTCCCATTCCGTGATACGACGCGGATCGCTCCCTGTTGGCGTGCTGCCTTTGCACGGCTGATGGCTGGCATCAAAAAAGAGATGGCCGGTGACCTTCACTGGCCGATCCAGATCGATAACCTGGTCGAGATTGTCTCCATTCCACACCCCAGGCCGCAGATGTGGAATCATTTCCGCGGAAATCGTGGTGCAAAGCTTCTTCACGCGGTTGGGATCTTTCGCGGTAATCCGGCCCTTCGTATCGCTCAGCGCCAGGTGAATATCCGCCTTGACGTGCTCGGTGGAATTGCAGTTGACGCTCTCTCCACCCAGCCCGGTTTTGGGCGGCGTCTCCGATTGCGGCATATAGTGTGCTTCGACCAGAAAGCCCACATAAGTCACAACGTCGTCCTCCTCCAGCTTCACTCCGCTCTGGAGGCTCGCCAAGTTGTGAAGGAGGGTGCGCTCTTTCGGAGGACCTTTCCCTGAAAATTTGCTTCCATAAATCATCCCTGTTGCATCGACGAGGTTTTGCAACTCCACCAGATCCGCCGTCCTGACCGGGACGGCGGCGGACTTTTCGCAGAGGTCATTCTTCGAAATGTCCTGAGGAAGTTCACCGCTGCCCACTGCCGCGCTGCCCGACAAACCACAGGACTGATCGAACGGTGTTGGCGCGCTGGATTCTTCGTTGTAAGGCGATGCGCATTTGTTCACGGGAAAGCCGCCTGTGGGAATACCTCCGGTGGCTGGGGGAGTGCCGCCCGCCGGGGCAGGCGAAGGGGCGCCCGGATGGCGCCGTACAAGCGTTTTGTAAATCCAGCCTGATTGCCCC
>DATLVJ010000597.1:0-4002 GCA_035577585.1 Candidatus Limnocylindrales bacterium | reverse complement strand
GCCCATAATGCGCTCCGCAGCCAGCGCTTCCGCGCGTGTGAGAATGAGCTGGTCTTCCTTCGTGTAAATGTCGTTGGTGATCACGTAAATGTCGTAGTTGTTTCCGAGCCGCTTGCACAGCGCTTCAACAAGTGCTGTTTTGCCAGAGCCAACCGGCCCGCCAATCCCAACGCGCAACGGTCGAGTTTGGGAATCTGAATCAGATGTGAGAGTCATGAGCGAAATAACCTCGTGTATTGAGTTTCGTGAGCCATGGAGGCGAGATCCACCATGAACGCGGCGGACCCAAGATCGTCAGTCGTGGCGTTTCTGGCCCAAGCGCTGGCGGCGAGCACCGCTTTCTCGAGCGCGGCGATCGCGAGCTGCCCGTCCGTTTGACCGAGCGGAACAAGCCGCACCCCGGCGGTCACCAAATTGGCGACATAACTTTGGAGAAAGGCGGGCAAGGCGAGGCTAATCGGAATGCCCTCCCTTGCCGAGCGGACTCCAAGGATGACGGCAAGAACGGGCGGAACCTCACGTTCCGAGAGCAGTTGCGAAAGTGAATCCAGAAGGCGGTCGGGCCACACTTGGCGAAGCGTCGCTCGGCATGCAGACGCCTGTTGCGATGACTCAAGCGCGAATTCCGATGTCCCCCGGAATGCGGCCGCCAGTTCCGCAATTTCAAGTAGCTTCGCGGAATCGTTGTCCCGGGCGCCGCACCAGGCTTCGCAGAAGAAAATCGCTTCGTTTCGAACGGAGCCGTAGCAAAGATCGGCTTCCAGCCAATCAACGAGACTTTCGCGGTCTTTTATATATCCCGATTCGACAGCCCATTCGAGACCATGGGAATAGCTGTAAGCACCGGTAGGGAAAGCCGGCGAAAGCCAGCTTTGCAGTCTCAAGAGTGCCGACGTCGGGGAGCAATTTTGCTCGTTACTCATGATGATGCCCCCCATCGCCATGGCTGTGATGCTGGTGGCCGTTCCCGCCGTACGCGCCACCTTCGGGCTGAAATGGGACCTGCACCTGCACGAGATCCGCTCCGAAACCGCGGAGCATGTCCTCAATCACGTGGTCGGGCCGAATCCGAAGAACCTCGTCTCGAATTTCCGTGGGGAGATGGCGGTTTCCCAGATGCCAAGCAAGGCGCACAAGCTGTTGAGGATCTTTGTGCCGGACTTCGACGATGAACTCTGGAGCGGCCTGGACCTCCAGCCACCTCCCGTCTTCCAGTTGCAGGCCATCTCCATCTGCCATTGCCACGGCTTTCGGCAGGTCGAGGAGGACATCCTCGCCTTGATCTGCGGTCAAGCGAATGCGGCGACGGTGACGAGCGTCAAAATCCAGAGTGAGGGTACCTGCGGATTGTTCCTTCGGCCAATGGCCAGCGGGGCGATGAATCAAAGCGTTGTGCATGGTTGTTCATCCTCAATACAAGAAATAGCGTTGGGCCAACGGCAACACCTTCGCTGGTTCGCAGGTCAGCAAACGACCATCGGCACGTACTTCATACGTTTCCGGATCGACTTCCATGCGTGGCGTAGCGTCATTGAGCATCATCGAACGCTTGCCGATTCTGCGCGTGTTGGTGACCGGGAGGAGCTTCTTCGCCATGCCAAGTGCCCCACCCCTTTGAAGGAGGGCTTGGCTCACGAACGTGACCGAGCTTTCCGTCATAGCGCGACCGAACGCACCGAACATGGGGCGGTAGTATTCCGGTTGTGGATTAGGAATCGAAGCGTTCGGGTCTCCCATGATTGCCGCGGCAATCATTCCGCTCTTCAGCACCAGGGCCGGCTTCACTCCAAAAAACGCCGGATTCCAAATGCTCAGATCCGCAAGTTTTCCAACTTCTATCGAGCCCACGTAATTTGAAATACCTTGAGCGATCGCTGGATTGATCGTGTACTTAGCAACGTACCGCCGAGCCCTGAAATTATCGTTGTCGCCTTTCTCCTCTGCGCGCCGCCCGAATTGCTTCTTCATTTTGTCGGCGGTCTGCCAAGTCCGGAGAATCACTTCTCCTGCGCGGCCCATGGCTTGGCTGTCGGACGACATGATTGAAAGTGCGCCAAGGTCGTGAAGAATATCCTCTGCCGCAATCGTTTCCTTTCGGATACGACTCTCTGCGAACGCGAGATCTTCGGGAATACGGCGATCCAGATGATGCGTCACCATCACCATGTCGAGCGCCTCTTCGAGCGTATTCACTGTGTAGGGACGCGTCGGGCCTGTGGAAGACGGAATCACGTTCGGCGCGCCGCACACTTTAATAATGTCCGGCGCATGCCCTCCGCCGGCGCCTTCGGTATGAAAGGTGTGGATTGTCCTGCCCTTGAACGCCGCGATTGTGTTTTCCACATAGCCGCTTTCATTCAGCGTATCGGTGTGGATCAAAACCTGAATGTCCATGTCATCCGCAACAGAAAGACAGCAATCGATCGCGGCTGGCGTCGTCCCCCAGTCTTCGTGAAGCTTCAAGCCGCAAGCACCTGCCTCTATCTGTTCAACCAGGCCGGCGGGTGAACTTGCGTTCCCTTTGCCGAAAAAGCCCAAGTTCACGGGGAAGGAATCCGCAGCTTCAAGCATCCTTCGTATGTGCCATGGCCCCGGCGTGCACGTCGTGGCTGTTGTCCCCGCCGCCGGTCCCGTTCCGCCGCCCATCATTGTGGTCACGCCGGAGAACAGCGCTTCTTCAATCTGCTGCGGACAAATGAAGTGGACATGCGTATCGATCCCGCCGGCCGTAACAATGTTTCCTTCGCCGGCAATCACCTCGGTTCCGGGTCCAATAATAATGTCCACGCTTGGCTGCACATCGGGATTACCAGCTTTCCCAATCGCCGCAATCCGCCCATCCTTGATCGCGATATCACCCTTCACGATTCCCCAGTGGTCGAGAATCAGTGCGTTGGTGATAACTGTATCTACCGCACCTTCGCTCCGCGTCCGCTGCGATTGCCCCATTCCGTCGCGGATGACTTTTCCGCCCCCAAATTTCACTTCTTCCCCGTAAACCGTAAAATCCTTTTCAACCTCGATCACAAGGTCGGTATCCGCGAGGCGCACCTTGTCGCCAACCGTTGGACCGAACATTTGCGCGTAAGCGCTCCGACTCATTTTGTGGGGCATTCTCAATTACCTCTGTCTCGGCAAAGACTCATTTCGAGTCTCTCGGCGGCAAGCTTCCCATCACCGCCTGGTTGAATCCGTAAACCAACCGCGCGCCTGCGTAAGGAACCAGCCAAACCTCACGCGATTGTCCCGGCTCAAACCGCACTGCCGTTCCCGCCGGAATGTCCAGGCGATATCCAAGGGCGGCTCCTCGATCAAAGGCGAGCGCGCCGTTGGCTTCAGCGAAATGATAATGACTGCCAACCTGAATCGGCCGGTCACCCGTGTTCGCGACTTTTAGAGAGATAGCCACCCTGTCCTTGTTCAGAACAATCTCGCCACTTGCTGGAAAAATTTCGCCAGGTATCATGTCAGTTCACCTCTTCCCCACCGGGGCTCTTTAGCGAATTGGGTCGTGAATGCTAACGAGTTTCGTGCCATCGGGAAACGTGGCCTCCACTTGCATTTCGTGAATCATTTCCGGGATGCCTTCCATGACCCGATCGCGCGTCAGGACTTTGCCGCTTTCAGACATGAGTTCTGCAACTGACTTGCCGTCGCGTGCTCCTTCCAGCACGAAATCCGTGATCAGCGCAACGCTTTCCGGATAGTTGAGTTTGACGCCTCGCGCGAGCCGCGCTCGTGCGACCTGCGCTGCGACCGCGATCATCAGCTTGTCTTTCTCCCGCGGCGTAAGATTCATGATTCTCTCCGACTAAAGCCGCACTCAACACGACCACATCTTCGGCACCCGGAAAGGTCCAGGTGCAGCCTGGTTGCCGAATTGCTGGAGCAGGTTGCGCAGGGCGGCCCTCAAATCGCAGGAGGCCTTTGCAGCAAAGCGAACAACCATCAGCCCACCTACCAACGTCGCCGCACATTGACACTCGAGCGAAGAAGCCACCT
>DATLVJ010000596.1:0-2070 GCA_035577585.1 Candidatus Limnocylindrales bacterium | reverse complement strand
CGAAGCCGCCCCATCCTTTCACGACAACATCGCGCTCGGGTTTTCCTGTTGACGATATAATTCGGATCCGACCAGTAGGATCGAAATTTTTTGTTACCGCAATGCGCGAGCCATCGGGAGAAACAGCCAAATCATATCCCTCAGACGGACTAACGGGAATCCGGGTAAGCTCGCGGCCTTTGCCCTGAACCGGATCAAAGGCCCGGAAGACGATCTCCCTTTCAGTTCGCTCGGCCAAAACGCACAAAGTCTCCGGGAATCGGCCGCAATCGTGAGCCATGTACCCACTTGTCTTGAAAATTTCTTGAGGCACGCCGCCCGAAAGCGGTACACGCATCAAACTCACTGACAGTGAGCTGCCTTCCGGTTTCGGCGTGGCTGCATACAGAATCCAGAGGCCATCCGGGCTTAGTGTTGGGATAAGTGCATCCCCTGCGCCAATCGAAAGAGCCTCAGCGAGATCCTGATCCAGTGATTGCTTGAATATGCCAATGGGACCATTTCGGTTCGACGAAAAGATCACCGCCTTGCTGTCCGACGTCCATCCAAACGGCCAATCATCGTGCTCGTCCAACGTCAGGCGCCGAACAGACTTCAAGCTTTCGCCTTTACGTCCCAGGATCCCAATATACACGTCAGATTCGGCTGATCTCTTCATGGTGGATAGCCGTCTTCCGTCGGCGGTGCCTGTCAAATCCTGGAAGGAGAAGTCCGCCCAGTTCGTGATGCGCCTCGGTTCGCCTGCTCGTTTGCCGGCACGAAGGTCGATTCGGATCTCCCAGAGGTTCGAATCTTTTTCGTTGGGCGGCGGTTCTCTTCGCGAATAGATTAGCCGTCCTTCCGCCCCCCACCAGAAGTCAATCAATCCCGGGTCAGAGAGAAGCACACTAGGTTCAGTCCCCTTGAGATCACAGCTCTCGACGGAAACCTGAAATTTGTCGGCCTCCCAATGGAATCTCAGGTATGCAATCCTTTGTCCGTCGGCAGACCAAACGACGCGCCCCACTCCGCTGTGCTCGTCGACCGTCACAAGTTTACGGGCGTCCTCTCCGTCAGGCCCTATAAGCCAGACTTCCCGGTCTCCAATCTGAGTAATATTGGTTGTAAACGCAATCAGAGAACCGTCGGGTGAGACCGATTGCCCCGCCCCGTCGTCGCGAATCTTTACCGGGGCTCCGCCCAAGATGGAACTTGCCCATATGCTCCGCTGCCCTGCTAGCACCGTGTTGAGAAGCAATCGCGTTCCGTTGGGGAACCAGGCGGCGGGATACAAGCCAGCTTGTCTGGGACTGAAACCGGGAGGTGCCGCGAGCATGTGCGTCTCATTCGCCCCAATCAACTGCAGGTGAATTCCCCTCTCGTCGGAATATGCCAGGTACTTTCCATCGGGCGAGAGCACGGCTCTGTCGACCGGCATACTGCTCGGATTCGCCGTAAGCCGGCGCTGTTTGATCCCGCTCGCTGGAGACCCGCGAAGAACCAGGAGATACGCTGCACCAGCGGCTGCAGCGAAACCCACAAGTGCCACTGCGGCGAGCCATTGCCCTGCGGAGGTTTTTTCAGAACCTGAATTCCATCCGCGCTCTTGCGTGGTGGTATTTTCACCTCGGCCCGGAACATGGCTGCCGGAATGGTTCGGAGCGAGATTTTGCTCTACCGTTCCAATAAAGCGATAGCCGCGCCTGGGGAGGGTTTCTACATAACGAGGAGCTTCGGCGTTGTCGCCCAGGGCCCCTCGGATCTGGTTTATCGAGAAATTGATTCCGTGGTCGAAATCTACAAATGTGGATTCGGTCCAAAGAGACCGCTGGATTTCTTCGCGTGAAACCAGCTGTCCGGCTCGCTCCACCAGAAGCAGCAAGACTCGGAAGGGCTGTGGCTGGAGTTTCAGCAGAATACCGAATTTCCGCAATTCTCCTGATGCTGGATCCAGCTCAAAGCTGTCAAAACGGATTTTTGCCTGCACCGGCATGAGGGCAACCTGGAGCGACTGCACAAATAGATGTGCATGTAGAACAATTGATGCAACTTTAACAGTATAATTTCCTTTTCACCACGTATTTCCGCATG
>DATLVJ010000595.1:0-2180 GCA_035577585.1 Candidatus Limnocylindrales bacterium | reverse complement strand
TGCCGACTATTATGCGTGCCTCCACGTGGGATCAAGAACCCATCTGTTGCGTCGAAGCCTTTCCGATCTCGAAGAAGAACTAAACCCAGCATTCTGCCGCATTCATCGCTCCACCATTGTCAAACTCGATCGAGTACAAAGCCTGAAGCTTAACGAAGACGGAGAATACGATGTGCTACTTCTCTCTGGAACGGTGCTTCGGCTAAGCCGGAGCTATCGCAAACAACTGCAGTCCCGCTTGGGAATTAAATCATTCTGCGACTGAAGGCTGACGGCACGAAGAAGCCTCATGGAAGCCAGATAACGAAGCATCTTCGGTTCACCTTCATCGCTGCACCGCGGTCACCCGAATCGTATGAACCGTGGAATAGCCACCGTTCTTGGCCAGCGAAGACAGACATGAACATAACGTTGAAATTGTGGACCGATGTCCTAGTGTCCCGTCCCGGAAATACGTTCACATAGTCGTTGTACTTTAGCGAAGATCGAATCCGCGGTGGCGGTCCAGACAAAGGGCTGCGCGTGGTTGTTTGAGGTTTGCACGTATTGATCGATTTTCTCGACCAGTTCCTTGACGCTACGAAATGTCCCGCGACGAATGGCCTGCTGCGTAATCCGGTTGAACCAGATCTCTACTTGATTGAGCCATGAGGCATAGGTCGGAGTGAAGTGCACGTGGAATCGTGGCCGTACGGCGAGCCAGCGTTTTACTCGCGGGTGTTTGTGTGTGGCGTAGTTGTCCACGATGATGTGCACATTCAATTCCTCCGGCACGTTCTTTTCGATCTCCCGTAGGAAACCCAGATATTCCTGATGCCGGTGACGCGGCCGGCATTGCGTCAGCACTTTGCCCTTCGCCGTGTCCAGTGCGGCAAACAGCGTCGTAGTCCCGTGGCGTCGGTAATCGTGGGTCACCCCCTCCACGTAGCCAAGCCCCATCGGCAACATCGGCTGCGTGCGTTCCAGTGCCTGAATCTGACTCTTTTCATCCACGCACAAAACCACCGCATTTTCCGGGGGATTCAAGTACAACCCTACAATATCCCGTACTTTCTCTACGAAAAATGGATCGGTCGAGAGCTTGAAATGTTTCTGTCGGTGTGGCTCTAGCCCGAAAGCCTGCCAGATGCGGTGCACCGTGGATTTCGACACGCGCGTCTCTTCGGCGATCTGCCGGACGCTCCAGTGCGTGCCATCTTTCGGTTTCGTCTCCAGCGTTTTGCGAACCAACCGCGCTACACGCTCGTCACTGATCGGACGTGGGCGGCCTGGGCGCAATTCATCATGCAACCCGGACACATCCTGCTCCAAGAATCGCCGCCGCCACTTGCCCACTGTCGCGTTGGTGAGTCCCATCTGGCGCGCTATCTGCAAGTTCGTCTTACCGGAAGCACTCAGCAAAATAACCTTGGCTCGGCTCACCAGTCCCGCCGGCAGGGATCGCGAACTGGCCATGCCTTCGAGCTGTTCCCGCTGTTCCGGCCGCAGAACCAAGGCCGCTTTCGGTCGTCCCATTGCCATAGACACCCCCCATTCTGCACTGGAGATGCCTATATTCCCAGCAATACTATTGCCACTTATTTATGGGACAGAACACTAGGAGAGAGCACAAGAATGTGTCTTGAATACTTCTCTTCTAATCTTCTCACACTGACCTTTTCTTTGTGAGCGGCTCGGCCGCGGGCCTTCCCCGCGTGTATCTCGGAGGCGTGGACGAAGATGCCGCTCGGAAATCAATCGTCGATACCGGCGCGGATTTGAAACTGAGCTTTGATTTTTCCGAAGCCGAGGCAGGCCGTATCTCGGGAGTTGGCTGCGGGGTATAACTGAACGTTGAAACATTTCGGGAGCCGGATGATAATTCCTAACTGGACTGGTAATTATCTAAGCGCCTTTGTGATCCTCTTCGCGCAAGCTCTTCATATCAAAGTAGCGTTGGTCCGTCGGAAGGAATTCGAAACGTTCCTTCGTGCGGGCATTTCCCCAATCCAGGCATTCAAACTGCTTATCATCCAAGTGGTTTGAAAGAGTAGATCCCGGTCCCTCGAAATTGAAGACGCGCCGTCCGCCTCTTTGGCCCCGCTTAATGCCTGTCTTCAAAATCGCCTTGCTCTTGTGTCCGGCGGGGGTATAGCTTGTACCTGATCGGTTCAAGAATGTTTCGTCGAGGATCCATCTCC
>DATLVJ010000594.1:0-5792 GCA_035577585.1 Candidatus Limnocylindrales bacterium | reverse complement strand
CCCCATAGAATTTCTAATCTAGCACCGAGACTATGCCTACACGAATATTACTTGCGGATGACCATGCGCTGATCCGGCAGGGACTGCGCGCACTGCTGGAAAAACACGGATACCAAATCGTGTCCGAGGCTTCCGATGGCCAGGAAGCTTTGCGCTCTGTGATGGAAGCGCACCCCGATGTGGCCATCGTGGACATCAGCATGCCGGTGCTGAACGGCGTTGATACGGCGCGCGAACTGAAGAAGACCTCTCCGAAAACAAAAGTGATTTTGCTTACGCAACACGATGAAGAGCAGTACGTGACAGAATCACTGCGAGCAGGAGTGAAAGGGTACGTCCTGAAGAGCCAGGCCGGATCGGACCTGATCCACGCGATTCAAGAAGTGTGCCGCGGCTCGGTGTATTTGAGCCCGAAGATTTCCCGCGCCGTGGTGGATGCATATCTCTCGAAGAGTTATGTCGCAGCCGACCCCCTTTCGGGGCGCGAGCGGCAGGTGCTGCAACTGGTGGGAGAGGGCAAATCCACGAAGGATATTGCGACGCACCTGGGGATCAGCGTGAAGACAGCGGAATCTCACCGTGCACGATTGATGAAGAAGCTGGACATTCATGAAACGGCCAGCCTGGTTCGTTATGCGATTCGAAATGGATTGATCCAGCCTTGAAGAATTCAGGTTTTGCCCTTCCCTGCTCTCCGGATTATTCCGGACCCGAATAGGGGATTTACCGGATTGAGTAAATTTCCCCGCCGCTTATGTTGAGTGGAGAATTCATAGTACACCCAGTTGTTGGCTCCGCCCCGCCCGGTGCCGGCCTGCGAAGTTCGGGTGGGAGGGTCAATTCACAAATGCCGATGCGGTCTGGAAGACTTGAAAAAAGAATCGAAGTGGCAATCCCGCTGCAGATTTCCACGATTCTCGACCCCAAGGGGGCAGAGCAGATCACGACGGAAAATGTGTGTTCCCTGGGAATACGGGCGGTGACGGATCATGCACGCGAACAGAACGACCGGTTGATGATCAGTTCCCTGAAAGGTGATATGAAAAGGCTGGCTCGAGTAGTGTATTGCCAGAGGCTTTCTGATGGGCACTTTGCGGTCGGATTGGAATTCCAAGGAAGCGGGGTCAAGTGGGCAAGCGAGAAAAAATCACCCGGAGCGCTGCTTTCCGCCGTGTTAGGCAGTATTTTCCCGCGATTTGTGTGGTGGGAACCGGAGCCGTCTCTCACTTGAACCGCTAAACCTCCGTGGAAGACATCGCAGGGTATCGCTACCGGTCACTTCCGTAAGAATTGAAGATTCTAATTCTTCCATTACATCGTAGAGGCCTTGGCGTCCACGATCTTGAATTTGTACCAAGCGGTCCCGTTTGGGTAGAGGGTGTCGCGGACTTGAGAGCTGTGTTCCTCGCCAGGACCGAAAGATTCCGGGATCGAGCCTTGATTCACAAGGATTGATCTGTTATCCGCGCCGATGTAGTTGGTCTCGTAGTGGACATTTGTGTAGGTATACGCAGCGGATTTGTTTTGCAGGGTAACCAGCCAGACCGCGGTGGTTCCCAGGGGATCCTTATTCATGGTGACCCGAAGGATTTTCAGGTCGTGGACCGGATCGGCGGGCGCCGCCGGGGCAGCCGCGACAGGACCGGAGGGCTTGGCACTCTGCTTGGGAAGGAAGTAAAAAACAGCTCCTGCAATTACCAGGATCACCAGAACAGAAATGCCAATCCGCTCGTACTTCGATTTGGCTTCTTGCTTGTCCACCGGAACTTCAAACATGAGTGCCTCCTGCCCGCAATATATATGATGAAGACAGGTCTGTTGCAAGCGCCGGCGAAACGAGGCTAGGTCGCGGTCACGAGCCAGGGCGCCCCGAGGTTGAGGTAGAGACGATCAGGGATCAAATCCTGCACTCTGCAAAAGAAAACGCCTGACTCTATCGGAGCCAGGCGTTCGATTTCCTCGAATTTTCTGGAGCCGAGAGTGGGAGTTGAACCCACGACCTGTCGATTACGAATCGACTGCTCTACCACTGAGCTACCTCGGCCCTGCTTTATGACGATAGCACCCGCTGAAAATCACTGTCAATTCGCGGCGAATGGAATGTGCCTGGAAATTTTCAACGGGAGAAGGGGAACATCGCCCAGCCGATGCCAACGCCGACCAGCAAAAATAGAAATAGCGACCACAGGATGTATCGCACGCGGTCTTTCGGGCGACGGCGGCCGAGAAATCCGAAGGCAACGGAAATGACCACGGCAAAGAGAAGAAATGCCTGGAAGTGGGTAAGCTCGAGAGAGGAAACGCTGGTCATGCTTTGCGTCCCCGGGCGGCTTCGTAGGCGTGAAGCGCCGCCAAAAGATTGAGGACGCCGGCGGTAGCCAGGAGGCGCGTGCCGTAATCGCCGTCCGCGTGGGAAACATCGGCGCCCTTGGTTTCGATGGCGCGGGCGAAGAAGTAGAAGCTCCCCGTGCCGAGATCGGCGATGTAGCCGAGGGTGTCAAAGGCGTCGTTGCCCTGTCGAGTGAAGACGTTCCCCTTCATGGACGCGCCGGCGCCAGCGAGCAAACCCACCGCCAGGAAGACAACGAGAGCACGGCCCCACATCCGTTGAAGCGCGTGGCCCAGCCCGGGCAAGAGCCATGCGGCGACGCCGCAAACCAGGGCGTGCGATTCGCTGAGAGAAGGCACTTCTTTTGCGGGCGGCGCGGAATGCGCGTGTTCCGCTGCCGGATTCTGCGACGGTTCTTCCATGGTTCTCCTGATGAAAAAACCTAGGCAAGCAACGCCAAAATCTCCCGCTGAATAGCGCCCGTGACGCGCGCTTCTTTATCGTCGATGTACACATCCACTTCGCTGCGGATGCCGAATTCGGGCAAGTAGATTCCGGGTTCCACGGAGTTGCAGGTTTCGGGAATCAGGTGGCGAGCATCATGGGTTTCGAGGCCGTCCATGTTAACGCCGTTGCCGTGAACGGCCTGGCCGATGTTGTGGCCGGTGCGGTGAAAGAAATATTTTCCATAGCCGGCCTTTTCGACGACGCGGCGCGATGCGTTGTCTACCTGCCAACCCTGGAGAGGCTTGCCGGATTTGATGGACTTCTGGATCAACTCGACGGCGGCATCGCGGGCTTCGCGCACAACTTTGAAAACCTTGGCAAATTTATCGGGCACTTTTGCTCCGAGATAGCCGACCCAGGTGATGTCGTAATAAACGCTGCCCGCGGCTTTCCGCTTGCCCCAAACATCGAGGAGGAGCAGGTCGCCTTCCTTGATGGTGGCGGAGGAATCGCGAGTCGGGCCGTAGTGGGGATCGCTGGCGTTTTGATTCACGGCGACGTCGGGGCCTTCTTCGGTGGAGAGGCCCTCTTCGTCAAAGCGTTTGCGAATCCACTGCTGGAGATCGTACTCGGTGAGATTCTTTTTTTCGCGGACCGATTGCGCGGCGAATGCAAAGGCTTGCTGGACGATTTTGTCGATGGCGCGCCCGGCGGCGAGGTGGGATTCGAGTTGCGGCTTGCTCCAGCAGGCTTCGTATTTCTGAACGAGATCGGCGGAGGTGGCGACTTTTACTCCGGTGCTGCGCACGAGTTCGATTGTGCCCGCATCCACCATGGAGACATAAGGGATCGCGTTTTTTGGCGAATACTGCATGGCCACATTTTTCGCGCCGCCGAGCAGCTTTTTCAGATTGCCGCGCAACTCTTCCTGCGCGGAAAAATAAAGGGTTTCACCCGGAAGAGCCGCGAGGGACTGGGCCTCGATCTTGTGCACCAGTTTTTTGGGCGAGCCTTTGGCGGGGACAAAATAAAACCAGCGGCGGGTGCGCATGCCGTCGGGAAGCGAGAGGATGCGAAGAGCGATGGGATCGCGGCCGCGGAAATCGTAGAAGAGCCAGCCGTCGAGCTTCGCGGCCCGGAGATCTTTCTGAATGGATTCGATGTTTGCGCTCATGGCCTCTGAATTCGTCCGTGTTTCCGGGAATTTTAAAACGGCTGCTATGCTTCCTCGCGGAGGAGATCGAGAATCTGCTGGCGGGTGACGCCGCGAATCTCCACCCGTTTATTGCGCCCGTGCTCGCCGCTCTGGATTCTAGCAGCGGATTTTGGGGTTTTCAAAAGATCGGAGAGGAATTCGACCAGGGCTTCATTGGTGCGATTTTCAACGGCCGGCGCGCAGAGGCGAGTTTTCAATGAGCCGCCGAGGACGCCGGCGATTTCGTTTTTGCTGGCGCGTGGCTGAACGCGGACGTTGAATACGACCGTGCCGCGGGCGGGGTCGTCGGAGATTTCGAGAAGAGTCATACTGATCAGAGTAGCCGCATTAGCCTCGCATGGAAACTATCGGCTGCCTTGTCCTGGCGGGTGGGATTTTGAATAGAGGCTGAGTTGAGATCCTTCGAGGCGCAAACGGCGCGCCTCTCAGGATGACAAGTTTTGCACGGCTCGCAAAAAGGTTGCCGATTTGCGGTGCGTGAGAAATGAGAGTCGGCACGGATCACCAGGCGCGCTCGTATTGGACTGGGGCCTTGAGCTTCACGCCGAGTTCCTGGGCGGCGCGGCGTGGCCAATAGGGGTCGCGCAGTAGTTCACGGGCGAGAAAAACCAAGTCGGCTTGTTCCGTCGAAAGTATGGTTTCGACTTGCGCGGGGTCCGTGAGCATTCCAACCGCTCCTGTGGCGATCCCGGCCTGGCTGCGGATTGCGGCCGCAAACTTCACCTGGTAACCAGGCCCGAGGGGAATTTTCACGCCGGGCACCAGGCCGCCGCTGGAGACATCCACAAGATCGATGCCAATACTTTTGAATCGCTTGCAAAGTTCGATGCTCTGCTGCAAATCCCAGCCGCCCTCTTTCCAGTCGGTGGCGGAAATGCGGACGAACACCGGCCATTTTTCGGGCCAGATTTCGCGAACGGCTTGCGCAACGCGCAAAGGAAAGCGGACACGATTCTCGAAGCTTCCGCCATATTCGTCGGTGCGAACATTGGAAAGTGGGGAAAGGAATTCGTGCGCCAGATAACCGTGCGCGGCGTGGACCTCGACGACCTGAAAGCCGGCGGTTAATGCTCGGCGCGCGGCGGCGCGAAAATCCTCGACGATTTGATCGATCTCTCCGATGGAGAGTTCCCTCGGATCCGGGTAGTTGGTATCGAACGCGACGGCGCTGGGGGCCACGGGAACCCAACCGCCTTCGGTGAGAGGGATTTTGCTTCCGCCAAGCCAGGGCGCGGCGGTACTTCCCTTTCTGCCCGCATGCGCGAGTTGCATTCCGGGGATTGCGCCCTGATCACGAACAAAATCGGCGACGGCCTTCCACGATTCGACGTGGGCCTCGAGGTAGATGCCGGTGTCCCAGGGCGAGATGCGGCCGATGGATTGAACAGCGGTCGCCTCGGTCATAACCAGGGCTGCGCCCCCGACGGCGCGGGAGCCGAGATGCACCAGGTGCCAGCGGCCGGGATGGCCGTCTTTGGCGGAGTATTCGCACATCGGCGAGACGGCAATTCTATTTTTCAGTTGCAACTCTCTTAGCTGCAATGGCGCAAAAAGCGTCATAGTCTCTCCCAAGAAATCATCGGATCCACTTTGTTTGATTCAGAGATTCTTCGGGCGGGTACCAAAAATTGCGGTGCCGACGCGGACTTCCGTCGAGCCTTCCAGAATGGCTGCTTCGAAATCATGGGACATTCCCATGGACAACGTGGGAAGGGCTTTGCCGAGGCGCGACTCGAGTTGCTCCTTGAGTTTTCGGAGAGTTTCGAAAAAGGGGCGGACATCATTGGGATTTTCGCGGAA
>DATLVJ010000593.1:0-10256 GCA_035577585.1 Candidatus Limnocylindrales bacterium | reverse complement strand
GGAAAGCATTCGAGCTCCGGCACTCGGCGAGTGCAACTCGCCATCCTTATAGGTTGAGGTTGGAATGATTGCAACGGCCGGCGGAACTCCGAGAATCCCCCCCTTCTTTAGCACAAGGACGGTCCCCGGGTCCGTAATGGTAGTACCGCCTGAATCAAACCCCCTTTTTGCGAGTTTGTACTGCCCCTTGAGTTGCTCTGCAAGCGCAGTGCCGGAGACATCTTGGCTGAAGACGGTCCGCACGCCCGGTGCCCCAACCGCAAGGATCGATCCTATCAGCACCACCAATCTAAATTTCAGCGACATAAATCCCCTCTTCCGCAAGTCTTGCCAAACATCCATCCATCATGGTTTCTTACCAGCTAGTAAAGGCCACCCTAATTCCGGTTTCCCGCAGGGCTCTCTGCAGATGCTTGTTGGACCTCCGTCTCGGCTTGCTGGACTTCCTGCTTCTGATTCTCCAGATCCTTCGCCGCCGAAGTATCAGCAACTGCCTGTCCCTCGGGATTCTCCCGGATGCCTGCTACCGGTTGATTCGGGAATGGGTTATCTTTAGTTCCCTGCTTCGCCGCCAAAGTTCTCAAGCCGCTGTCCATCTGTTCGCGAAAGTGGTTATGCATTTCCTGGAGATTAGCTACCAGCACGCGCGGCGTGGTGTCCATGCCGCAGTCTGCCTTCTGCCGGCTGGCAAGGCTCACGGTCACCTTCTGCTCCTGGTCTGGAGTCGTTCCCGTGCGCATAAGTACATCGCCGGGACTGAGCGGGCAGGTCTGGCCCTCTTTGGTGTCTACCGTCAAGCCGGTCGTCACGATGAATACCTTGATGTTTGGGTCAAGTGCGGGCGGGACCGCTTCAATCTTCTCACCGGAATCCTTCGGTGCCGTAGCCCCCGGCGCACCTCCCTTTCCCTGGTCCGCTGCTGCCTGCTCGGCGGCAAGCTGTTGTTTCACCTCTTCGGCGATCATCTGCTTCACTTGCGGCGTGAGCACTCCGGAATCGTTTTGGGATCCTTGTGATTCTGTCCCGGGATTCGATTCAACGTTGGAACCTCCGGCCGCACGGGCCTCATAAGCGGCGCGCAGATTTTCTGAAATGATGTAGTCCGTCATCCAGAACGCGGCCGAACTGTAAACTGGGTCAGGCGTCCAATAGTAGCCGTAGTATCCATACCAGGGAGCGGCGCCCCAGCCCCACGCATAGGGAACCGGCGCGACCCATGGGGTGTACGCCCAGCCATAGAAACCAGACCCATAGTAATAGCCGGGCACGTAGCCGTAATATCGAACTCCGCCGTAATAGTAATTCCGGTAGACGTACACATTGGTCCGTCCTTCGTAGACGTACGTCCGGCGCATATATTCCCGCCCACCTTTCGAAAAAGAACGCTCCACATAACCGCGCCCAGCTCCGTTGGAGACTATCTTGTACGGCTGCCCGCTGGGGCTGGTGCGCGGAGATTCGACCAGCCGAGCACCCGAAGAACTATGCGTAATTGTTGTTCCGCTGACCGTCTTGATCGCGCTCAGTTTTCCCGTCGGTGTGAAATGTGCTTCCGTGCCGCTCTTCGTCAAGACACCGGTAACCTTTCCGTGGCTGTCTTGGAATACCTGGTGACCCTTCGATGTTGTGACAACCTTTCCGCCTGGGGGAGGATTCATGACGCCAGAATGCGTTCCCGTATTGCCCCCCGGCACGTTGTTTTTCCCCGCTGTGACGCCTGCCACATGAGTTGGGTTACCCAGCTTCCCGTTTGGCTGGGCAGCTGTTCCCCGATTGCTACCCGGCTGCGTAGTTGTCGTAGTTGACCTACCGCCCTGCGCCCCAGTCGGTGTGTTCACTCGCGCTGGTGGTTGCCCCTGCTGCTGTGAGTGCTGCTGGGTGTGCGGCGGCGCTGGCGCAGGCGCGCTTTTTTGCGGAGGTGGTGGCGGGGTACTCTTCTTGTCGGATTGCCCGGGCAACAACAGCGGGTAGGCGAAAACTAGAGTTAGTGAAACTAGAACTTTGGCCACTTGATTGAGTGACTGGCTGGGCTTCATAATTTCTCCTCTGAATCGTTAGGACTTCTCCCGGGGCTTTCATTACATGAACGGCTGTAATGTAGAAATTCCACACCGCTCGAGGGGCGCCGCGTCTTTTTCTTTTCTGTGGGCTCGCGCTAGAGTCAACGACAGCCTCAAATGTAGATGCACAAACTTAGTCCAGCTTCGAGTGGAGTCTCGAAAATGCCCGGCTCCGGCAAGGCTGTGCGATTCCTCAATACGGTGATCAAGATTCACTTTGTCGGGCAAATCAATTGAACCAACCTCCGGGGAGTGGCTTTCGGGGCGTCGCTTGCGCCAGAGGTCAATGCAGACATTCTTCGCTATGCGCATGAGCCAGCCACGGACGTTGCCGAGCTGAAACCGCTGAAGTCCCTGATAGGCATGCAGGAACGTCTCCTGTGTGGCATCCTCGGCAAGACCACCGCACCCGAAAAATCTCCGGCAGGCGCAGAAAACGAGCCGGCGGTGACGCGCAAAGATCTGGGCAAAGTACTCAGGATCGCTGGTGGCTTGATAGCAACTAGCGAGTTCTTCGTCAGTGAGAGCCGCACGCGCCTGGATCCCTAATGACATAACATCCAACGACGACAGATTTCAGAATCGAGGGGTTAGCAAAATTCCAAAAGAGGGGCCTGCCGCACCTGGTTATTCATTGCGGGATTGAGCGGAGTCTATCCCCGAGTTGATGCCTTTGCAACTATTATTCAGGGTAACGGGTCAGCCGTCAGTTACGGGCTAAAAAGAGATTCGGAAACATAGCTTGCTCTTTCTTGATGTTCAAGAATCCTTCCAATCCAAGGCCTTCTAACTCATTGAAATCAAGAAGGGAGATCTGTGGGATGTCGGTGTTCAATTTTCATCTAATTATCGAAGGTCCAGTTCAAGGCTTGGGGGTCCCGCCGGTCCGGGATAGACATCCCAATTCCTTTCTCGTCAGGGAGAGAGCCATAAAATGTAAAACCAGCTATGGTGGCAAGTCGCCACATCAAAATCACTAGTTTTTGGGAAACTAAACTATTAACGGATGCCATCCGCAATCCCTATAAATCGAAAAGTTACCGTAGATCGACTCAAGAAACACAGTCGATCGGAAGACGCATTGAATGCCTTGACACGGGCCGGTTGCGATAGGGAGATATTGCTCTCAATTCTCGGTGGGGGGATTCCCTCTCTCCGTTCATGGGGTTACAGTCATCAAAGTTGGCTTCCTCGTCCAAAATATTGGTTGGCTTTAGCGAAAAGGGTCGAGCGCGCCTCGAACGAAATAGAAACTACTGCAGAATACGTAGGCAATCTGTCAAACGAGGCACTGAAATCGATTTCTATACGCCTTGGCAGAGAATTGAAGCTTTTAGCTTCTGCTTACCGCATGATCGCTGGAGGACACGCTCTTCGGCATTCGCGTTCCATTAGCTCTTACCGGAATATGGGAAAGCTGATCAAGCCTGCATTGCTTTGCCATTATGTGAAGAAAACGACAAAGAAGCCACACTTCAGAGAAATTTCGGATCTTCTCTCTGCCGTCGACTTACATGTCATGGCTGAGGATGCCCTAAGACACCAGGTCGAGCGTGCAATTCCCAAATTGAATTTTAACAAACACTTACCACCGCTCCTAGATCTCATATTGGTAGTGTTGAACAGTCCGAAAAAGTCAGGTTCGGGACACGAGTAGGTCCCCAAAAAAACTCCCTCACGTCCTCGTGCCTGTATGCGCAGATATATGACACTGCGCGCATGGAAACGAAAACAAATCGGCTCGCCGTTTCAATCAACGAGGCAGCGGCGATCCTCGGTATCTCGCCTCGCAGCGTGCAGAAATATATAGCCTCCAAACTACTTCCGGCCCGCAAGATTGGGCGCCGCACGTTAGTCCCCCTTTGCGGACTGGAGGAATTCCTCCGGAACGACCAACCTTCACCATCCTCGAACCAAGGCGGTACAGACCTTGGCTGATCAACGCACAAATTCGAGTGCTCCTGACTTCATTGGGAGGCTACTGCCACACAACGCAGAGGCCGAAAGGAATCTCCTTGGCGCAGTTCTGGTCGATAACACACATTTACAAACGGCAGAATCGATTGTGGTTGCTGGCGATTTCTTCGTGGTTCCTTTCCGTCAGATCTTCACGGTTATGCAGAGGCTTTACTGTGAAGGACAGACAATCGACCTAGTCACACTTCACGAGGTTCTTCAGGACAATCCAGTCATTCGTGATGCCGGCGGTGTCGCGTTTCTCGCAGCTCTCGGGGATGGGCTGCCCAGGCTTGCCCCGACAGCCCAATGGGCAAGAATTGTTCGCGATCTATCTGTCCGGCGGACAGCTGCGCATATCGGGCAGGCCATAACGAATGACGCGTTAGAGCCGGATGCCAATGTCGAAGAGCTGGTCAAGAGAACGCAAGACCGGGTTGCCGCTTTGAATCCCCTTCTTAGCGGCCATATTCCAGGCGTCCTAGCCAGCGATGTCGCGATTGAGCAAGTTGAATGGATTTGGAAAACACGAATTCCATTAGGAAAACTAACGATATTGGATGGCGATCCAGGGCTCGGCAAGTCCGCACTAAGCCTTGACCTTGCCGCCCGCATCTCGTCCGGGAGTCCGATGCCAGACCGCACACCCGGTGTCGAAGGTGGGGTGCTCATACTCAATGTGGAGGATGGCGAGGCGGACACGATCGTACCGCGATTGGCAGCGATGGGAGCCAACCTCAATCGTATACGACTCCTCAAGACAATCCCGGATTCTTCAGGCGAGCGACAACCAGAGATCCCAGCCGACTTGGGAATCATAGAGCGCGCAGCAAAATCAGTGGATGCGCGGTTCATCGTTATAGATCCACTGATGGCTTTTCTCAATGGAAAGACTAACTCATTTCGTGATCAAGATGTCCGCCGAGCATTGGCGCCCCTTGCGGCCATGGCAGAACGCATCAGGATGGCCATCCTCATTGTTCGCCACCTGAACAAGGCCTCCGACGGAAACCCTCTCTACCGTGGAGGTGGAAGCATTGGAATCATTGGCGCGGCGCGCTGCGGACTTCTCGTGGGCCGGGACCCTGATGACGGGACAGGTGATGCCCGAATCTTGGCAGTGGCGAAGACTAATCTCGGGCCGTTGCCACCCTCCCTGCGCTATTCGATTCGGCCCGAAGGTGGTTCGATCCGAGTCGAGTGGTCGGGTGAATCCACCCACTCCGCAGCCGCACTTCTTGCGGTGCCGGAGGAAGGTGAATCACGCAACACAGTCGAGGAGGCTGGGGAGTTCCTGGAATCAATTTTGGAGGACGGACCAGTTTCAGCTGCCGAGGCTCAGCGCAAAGCCAAGTCAGCGGGTTTCAAGAAACGGACAGTTGACCGGGCAAAGAAGTTAATAGGTGTGAAAGCACGGCGTAGCGGCTTTGGGAAAGGCAGCGAGTGGATGTGGGAGCTTACACCGAAGAATGCCGATGAGTGGAGCTAGGACCGAATATGCGAATTTGGCAATCTTCGAGCAATTTCGTGGCGCAGCCGGAGTTAATCCAACGATTTCGCCGAAGAGTGCCAATCGGGAAGGAAACACCACTTCTTCAGATAATGGCGTTCTTCAGAGGCAGTGAACTTGCGAAGAGCCGGATGGATTCCCGCAAGACCTACCGGGCGCGCCTGTATATTGAAAAACATTTAATCCTTGGAATGAAAACACGAGGGTTAACTGCCAGGTGTGGCAGGAGGTCCCATTGTGCGAATTGAAACCGCCGCTTCTCTCCTCGGGGTAGTTATGGAGGCCCTCCTGCATCGTCGAACCTGTTCCAAAACGGTGCAGGAAGGAGATTTGCCGGTGGACTTGATGGCGGAGGCGATGGCGATATTGGAGGCGGCTGGCAGAGACACATCCGGAACGCGTGAATGGCTTTCCACGCATGGTGTTCAGCTCGCTAAGACTGCCCGACCGCCGTACCGGCGCCGAGCTAACAATCAAAAGTCCGCAGAAGTTGAAGAGTTTATTAGGGAGCTCCTGGGACGAGGTTTGTCCAAGACGGCCATCGCAAAACGGCTAGCTGTCAACCGTCGTACCGTGATTCGAGTTTCGCGGGAAGCAGTTCAGAGTGCACGGGACGCAAAAATTTGCACGCCAAATGATTTAGGAAAATCTGGGGAGAGGTAAACCATGGGCGGATTTGGAAGCGGCGAGAGGCTCAGCAAGAAGACTACGGTAGAGAGTTGCTTGGTGCTGGACGCTGGGTGTTTCTCGAACGTGATCCGAATCAGTTTCGGATTCTCTTCCACGGGAGAGCTGGCTTGGAATAGTAATCGCCGCGGGCGAATCTCGCTGCGCTTTTGGTTAGATCCCAAGGCAAAGGACTTAGCCTTCCTTCGGATCGAAACACTCATGAAGGGATACGGAGACGAACCAATCCTCCAGTACATGCACCTTAAGGGGACTAAACCGAACTTCGGAGGGATGAGGTGGTGGTTTGTCTGCCCGCTTCTCAACGCCGGAGTGCCCTGTAATCGCCGCATGAAAAAACTGTTCTTGCCACCAGACGGTGAATGTTTTGGATGTCGCATCTGCCTCGGCCTGACCTATGAGAGTGCACAGACCAACGACGCCCGCGTGAACAAGTTAATGAGCAATCCTTTTGCGCTGATCCAGGCAATCGAAAGCCCGGACCATATGCAATCGCTCCGAGGCCTGCGAGCCTATTTCAAGCTCCGGGGTGACTTGTGAGGGAACTACAGCGCATGAGTCACAACACTTTGAGGAACTCAAAATCACCGCAAATCCACCAGAGCAGAGCCGCTTCTGGAAAACGCCTTGGACAGGTACAGATGACACCACGAATAACGGCATGTGCCCCGAATCCCGAGTCCCGCCTGGAGGCCACGCCATGACCAACCCATGTGGGCTAGCCAACCAATCCCTGCTTTCGGTCGAAGATGTGGCCGAATTGCTTCAAGTCCCTGTGTCCTGGGTCTATGAGCGAACGCGTAAGCGCGGATTGGAGAGGATTCCCGGATTCCGGCTGGGCAAGTATTGGCGGTTCCGAGCGGAAGATATCTTCGCCTGGCTCGAACGGCAACGCAGCGGAGGACGGGCCCATGCTTGACGTCGGGACTACAATCTTAGCCGACGCAGAAAGAGGCGGAAGAGTCAGCCGAAAGGAGCGTATGACTCGACCGCGTCATCAAGATGGATGTTTGTGGACTCGTGGTAAACGCAGAAAGGTATGGGTGCTTCGCTGGCGAGAGGATGTAGTTCTGCCCGACGGATCGGTGAGGAGAGTTTTTCGAGCCGAGACACTTGGGCCAGTCAAAAAGATCACTCGGCAGCAGGCCCGGCAAGTCCTTCAAGAGCGTGTAGGTCCTTTGAATCTAGGCCATCTCCGGCCCCAAGCTACCATGACACTCCAAGATTTTGTCCGAGTGGAATGGAAGCCGAACGCCGAGCTGGCCTTAAAGAAGAAAAGCGTGAGCTATTACGAATCTCAACTCGATAGCCGCATCCTCCCTGCCCTGGGAACATTCAGCCTGTGTAGTCTGAACCGGGCGCAGATCGAGAGTCTGCTATCGGATCTGAGACGTAAAGGCGAATCGGGAACTACACTCCGCGGCGTTCGGGCAACAATCTCGACCGTATTACGGTCGGCTGTGGAGCGTGGCTATCTCAACCAGAATCCGGCGCATGGCATCCGCCTCCGCGGTACAGGCGGAAGGGCCGAGCGTCGGTATTACGGGCCCGCTGAGATTCAGAAGCTCTTACCGGAACTCTCGGAACCTTGTCGGACGGTAGTGGCTCTCGCTGTGCTAACGGGGCTTCGGATCGGGGAGATTCTCGCGTTGCGGTGGAGGCGTGTGGACATGTTGCGCGGCACGATTGAAGTAGCCGAAACGTTTTCGGACGGCCAGTTTGGCCCGCCGAAAACCCGCAGCAGCCGGCGCGTTATCCCCGTGAGCGATTCTCTCCGGAAAACACTCGAGGCACACAGGTCTCGATCGATTCGAAAAGAATCCAACGACCTGGTGTTCACAACGCCTAAAGGCACACCACTCAGCTCAAAAAACCTCTACAACCGTGAGCTTGCTCCCGCCTGTGATCGGATAAAGACGCCGCGCGTTTCGTGGCACTCGTTCCGGCACACGCATGCAACGCTACTCGCCGAGGTGGGAGAGTCGATGAAGACCGCGCAGGCCCTGCTGGGGCACTCGGATCTGGAAACGACGCTCAACATCTATGCACATGCCCTTCCGGCATCGCAAAGGCGTGCAGTGAATAGGGTGTCAGAGGTTATGTTCTCAAGTGTTCTCGAGTTGGGTGAAATCACGCAGGGCGGAAAAACTAACTAGTTGCATTTAGGGTGGTTACGAAAGAGTTGGTGAACCGGGGAGGACTCGAACCTCCAACCCGTTGATTAAGAGCCAATTGCTTTTATCGTATAACTGCTATGCAGTTAACAACTTAACGCGCTTGCGCCGGGGCTTTTGCACTAATCTTGCACTTACGCGCCGCGTCGCACTTGGCTGCTTGGCCGCAGCCACTTCCACTTGCCGCATGGCCTCTGCCACGTCGTTGGCGTCCACAATGTTGTAACGGTCAAACACGTCGCGGGTTTTGTGGCCGCTGATCTTCATCGCCACGCCTTCCGGTATTCCGGCCAACCGTAGGTTGCGCACGGCACTGCGGCGCAGGTCGTGCACCTTCAGCCCGCTGTACTGCTGCCACGGGTAACCGTTGGCGCTGGTGCGCTCTACCAGCGTGCCCAGCCCCACAGCGGCGCAAGCTCGCGCCCATTCCGTGCGCAGGTTGGTGCTGTCAAACACCAGCACCTCAGGGCTGGCCTGCATTGGTGCCAGCATGTTCACCAGCACGGCGGGCAGCGGTACCACGCGGGCGTCACCGCTCTTGGTTTGTTCCTCTTGCAGTAGGATGCACGGCTGTGCGCCTCCAAGCTTCACTTGGCCCCATTGGATCTGCTGCGCCTCACCCAAGCGCACTCCGCACCAGTAAAGGAAAGTCACCAGCGGGCGCAGGTAGCCGGGCAGCGCGCCCAGCAATTCCGCAAACTTGCCGCGTTCCAAAAATCCCTTGCGCGCTGGGGGTTCTTTGAGCAGCCCAATGTAGGGCACGCGGGTGATGCGGTTTTGTTTATGCGCCAGCCGCAGCATACGGCGCAAACATTGCAGGCTCCGGTTTATCATTGCAGGGCCAGCGCCCTCTTCCCTGCGCTTGGCCTTAAACGCTTCCACAAAGTCTTCGGTCAACCGCGCCACTTGCGGGCCGGGGTTACCGCTGCCGGGCTCGCCTTCCTTGGCGGCCACGTACCCGCAAAACGTGTCAAGCTGCGGCAGACCTATGATGCTTTCTTCGCCTTCTGCATTCACGCGCAGGCTTTTGTTCCCACGGTCTAGGTAGCTGGCCAGCAGCACGCGGCGCAAATCCGCGTACGTTAATTTGGGGTTCGCAACCGGCAAGCCCTTATCGCGGTCGGCCATGAGGTTGCGCAGCACGCCGATGGCTTGCTGCTTAATTGTGGTGCCCGTGGTGCGCTGCACCTGCTTACCTGTGTTGGGATCGTAAAACTGCGCGTACCACGTGCCGCCCGGCTTAAGCTGCCGCAAACAACCTTCGCCCTTTTCCCTGCGCTTTGCCATACAAGCCTCCTTGCACTTAAAGCGTATGTTTTTTAAGTGCAAAGAAGCGATAGTACGAGAGTACTACTTATTTGTATTAACTCATTGGTTCATCTCAGCAATAGCCGCCGCCACGGCGTTGGTGCCAACTGCGCACACTGGCCCCGCTACTTCGTGTGCTATTATTGGCGTCGCAGTACGTGTAAGGGCCGTGAAGTCGTGCGGCAAATCAAGCCTATCTAAATGGAGAAAAATATGAACGTTCACCTGACCTACCAAAGTGGGCAGTCGTACAGTGATTATTTTGAAAAGTTCAGCGTAACAGTGTCCGGCGGGGGAATGAAGCGCGTTAAGATTTCTATCCGGGAGCAGAAGAATGGCCGTGGTTACGCGTCATTCTCGTTGCCCGTGGAAAAAGCGCAACAGCTTGCCCACGCAATCCTTGCAGCCTCAGCGGGAATTGAACAGCCCATTGAGTTCACTGTAGAGGAATCCAAGACCAAAACCGTAGCAGCTTAGCCACCACCTTAAACAACTTTTTCAGGGGCGAGAAGGATGCTTTCCTCGCCCATTTTTTGTTCGTGCGCCAGTTACTTATCCGGG
>DATLVJ010000592.1:0-16262 GCA_035577585.1 Candidatus Limnocylindrales bacterium | reverse complement strand
CCGTAAAAACGATCGGGGCGCAAACGGCCCGCTTCAGAAAGCGGCCGCTACAAAAGCTCTTCCGATTTAGGTGGTTGCTGGTGAGAGATGCAGGTTAGCCCATTTCCCGAACGCATTGCTTCCCTTCCCAAGGCGGAGTTGCATGTGCATCTGGAGGGATCGATCCGCCCGGCGGTGGCGAGCGCGTTGGCGGGGCGGCACGGAGTGAAATTGGGGGAAGAGGAGGTGCGGCGGCGGTATGCGTACACGGATTTTGCGGGATTTCTGGACGCGTTCAAGTGGGTGACGTCGTTCGTGCGGGAACCGCGGGATTTTGGGTTGATTGCGGCAGACCTGGCGGAGCAGTTGATCGAGCAGAAGGTGGCGTACGCCGAAGTGACGCTTTCGGTGGGCGTAATGTTTTTGCGGCAGCAGCAGCCAGAGGCGAATTTTGTGGCAATTCTGAGAGCGACGGAGCCGTTCGAGAAACGGGGATTGCGGCTGAACTGGATTTTCGATGCGGTGCGGCAATTTGGGGCGGAAGCAGCGATGCGAGTGGTGCAGGCGGCACGGCGATGCGCTTCGCGGCGGATTGTGGCGTTTGGGATTGGCGGCGACGAGT
This sequence comes from Candidatus Limnocylindrales bacterium, assembly GCA_035577585.1. Lineage (GTDB taxonomy): Bacteria > Acidobacteriota > Terriglobia > Acidiferrales > UBA7541 > Acidiferrum. The sequence continues at coordinate 15,661 of DATLVJ010000592.1, read as the reverse complement.
TGAGTGTGGAAACGAAGGAATTTCGGGGCGTGTATGAACGGGCGGAGGAGTATGGATTTCACCGATTGATGCATGCAGGGGAGATTGGCGGCCCGGAAAAGATTCGGGAAGCGATTGAGATTCTGGGAGTGGAACGAATCGGGCACGGGATCGCGGCGATACGAGATGTGGGGTTGATGGAGATGCTGGCGGAGCGAGGGATTCCGCTGGAGATTTGCCCGGCGAGCAATTTGCGGACGGGGGCGCTGGGTGTGCAACTGGGGAAGAGCGGGGCGACGATGGAGGAGCATCCGTTGGCGGAATTATTGCGGCGCGGGGTGGCGGTGACGCTGGCGACGGATGATCCGGCGATGTTCCATACGTCGTTGGAGGACGAGTATCGGAATGCGTGGGGGATTGGGTTGACGGAGGAGGAGATTGGAGAGTTGGTGGAGAATGGGTTTCGATTTGCGTTTGGGGCAGCGCGATAGGAGTTTGTGATGGCGCCGTGAGCTTGAGCGGCCCGCCTCGGAGGCGGGCCCTACAAAAGCAAGAAGCGGGCGAGATAAGAGGGAGAGCTCGGCCGAGAGAACACAGGCGTGTCCACCTGAAAGTGGACGCTACGCGCGCTGGGAGTGAATTGATATACTGATGGGCATGAAAGCACATGTATGGGTGATGCCGAAGCGGACGGTGCTGGATCCGCAGGGAAAGACGATACACCATGCGCTGTCGAGCCTGGGATACGAGCAAGTTTCGGACGTGCGGCAGGGGAAATTTTTTGTGTTGAATCTGGACGGCTGGAACCGGGAAGAAGCGCAAAAACAGGTGGAGCGGATCTCGAAGGAAGTGCTGGCCAATCCGGTGATTGAAGAATTCCGCTTTGAGATTGTGGAATAAGAGCTGTTCGCATGCCGCAGTGCTTCCCATTATTTCGAAGGACGTTTTCGCCGCGCCGCGGAGAGCAGCGCGGGTGGTTGCTTGCTCTGGCGTTGGCCGGGCTGGCGGGCTGCGGCGGAGCGGGGAAAACGGACGATCCGCAACTGAAGCCAATTCAAGCGATGCTGGAAAAGGAACTTCCACGTCGCACCCCGGAAGAAAAAGTTGTCCTTTATTTGGACAATCACGGGTATTCGATTCTGGCGGCGCAGAAGCAGGGGACGATTGTGGCGATAATCCGGCGCAAGGATACGGCGGCGGTACAGCCGGTGGCGGCACGGGTTACCTTTTATTTTGATGCCAACCGGAAGCTGAATACATTCGAATTGCAACGGCCTGAGAACGTGCCCAGCCAGCGCTAGTTTGGCAACCGCATTGCTGCATTCCGTATGCCCGCTGGAATGCGCGTGTTACCCTAAACGTACAAATTCAAGGAGACTGCCGCATGTGCGGAATTGTCGGTTATATCGGGCCAAAGAAAGTGGTCCCCGTGATTATCGAGGGGCTGCGGAAGCTGGAATACCGAGGGTACGACTCCGCCGGGATCGCGGTGGTGAATGGGACGGGAAAGATTGAAATCCGCCGGGCACCGGGAAAACTGAAGAATCTGGAAGAGGTGCTGAAGGAATCGCCGATCGAGGGGACGTACGGGATAGGGCACACGCGGTGGGCCACGCACGGGCGGCCGACGGAAGAGAATGCGCACCCGCACCGGGATTGCACGGGGCAGTACGTGGTGGTGCACAACGGGATTATCGAGAATTACCTGGAGTTGAAAGAGAAGTTGCAGCGCGAGGGGCACAAGTTCGTGACCGAGACGGACACGGAGATTGTGGCGCACCTGGTGGAGAAGTACGCGAAGGATCTGCCATTTGAGGAGGCGGTGCGGAAAACGTTGAAGGAGCTGCGGGGAATTTATTCGCTGGTGTTTCTATCGGCTAAGGATCCGCAGAAACTGATTGCGGCGCGGATTGGGCCACCTTCGGTGATTGGGCTGGGCGATGGTGAATTTTTTGTGGCGAGCGATATTCCGGCGCTGCTGGAGCACACGCGGAAGATTTTTTTCCTGGCGGATGGCGACATTGCAGTGCTGAGCCGCGACGGAGTGCGGGTGACGGACCTGGATGGGAAACCGGTGGACCGGCCAGCGCACACGGTGACGTGGGACCCGATCATGGCGGAAAAGGGCGGCTACAAGCACTTCATGCAGAAGGAGATTTTCGAGCAGCCGCGGGCAGTGCGGGACACTTTGCTGGGACGCATTTCGCAGGATACCGGGAAAGTATTTTTAGACGAAATGGCGATTACGGAAAAGGCGTTTCGCGAGTTCCAGAACGTGCGGATTGTGGCTTGCGGAACGAGTTGGCATGCGGGGCTGGCCGGGAAATTCATGATTGAGCGGCTGGCGCGGCTACCGGTGGAAGTGGACTACGGCAGCGAGTTCCGGTATCGGGATCCGATAATTGATTCGCGGACGCTGACGGTGTGCATCAGCCAGTCTGGCGAGACGGCGGATACGCTGGCGGCGCAACGAGAGGCGAAGCAGAAAGGTTCGCCGAGCCTGGCGATTTGCAATGTGAAGGGATCGATGATTACGCGGGAAGCCGCTGGGACGATATTGACGCATGCCGGGCCTGAGATTGGTGTGGCATCTACGAAGGCGTTTACGGCACAACTGGCGGCGCTGCTGCTGCTGGCGTCGTACCTGGGGCAGGTGCGGGAAAAATTGGCACCGGATGCAGCAAAGAAATTGATGCTGGAGTTCACGCGGATTCCGCACAAGATGGAGACAATTCTGCAGGCGGAGGAGACGGGATTTTACGAAGGGCTGGCACGGCAATATTTCCGGCAATCAGATTTTCTGTATCTGGGGCGCGGGATACATTACCCGATTGCGCTGGAAGGCGCGCTGAAGCTGAAGGAGATTTCGTACATTCACGCGGAGGGGTATCCCTCGGGCGAGATGAAACACGGGCCAAACGCATTGATTGACGAGAATTTGCCGGTGGTGGTGCTGGCAACGCGAGATGAGACGGATCCGGCTTCGATGACGCTATACGAAAAGAGCGTGTCTAATATTAAAGAGGTAAAGGCGCGCGACGGCATTGTGATTTCGGTGGTGACGGAAGGCGATCGCCTGGCGCGCGAGGCTTCCGACCAGATTATTGAATTGCCGGCAGCGCCGGATTTGCTTTCGCCACTGCTGGAGATTATTCCGCTGCAATTGCTGGCGTATCACATTGCGGTACGGCGGGGCTGCGACGTGGATCAGCCGCGGAACCTGGCGAAATCGGTGACGGTGGAATAAGCCGGACTCCAGCGGAATCTGTAGAACTTATCCAACTCATTTCCTAAGTGGAGCTTGAGCCGGAGAAGCGTGTCCCCAGGGGCTAAAGCCCAGTTTTAGCCGCTCAAATGTCGGAGCTAAAGCTCCGACCCCCAACACCATTTAGAAGCGAGTTCTGGCCTTCGCGCGCTGAGGCGAAATTCGGCTAGAATGGGCGTATGCGGATCCGCCGGGCGCCTTTCCTTCTCGTAGCGTTTCTCGCCATTTTTGTATCTCCCCAACTTCATGCACAGACGGCAGGCCTGCGCGAAATACGCGTGGAGGGGGCGAAACATCTTACGGAAGCACAAATCGCTTCGCTGACGGGGCTGGCGTCTGTCGCACAAGTGGGGCGCAAGGAATTGCAGGAGGCGGCCGACGCGCTGGTGCGGACAGGATTGTTTGCGAAAGTGAATTTCAAGTTCGACACCCACAACGACAACCTGGTGGTGACGTTTCACGTCGAGGAAAATCCGCGGTTGCGGGTTTCCTACGATAATTTTCCGTGGTATTCGGATTCGGAATTGGATGAAGCGCTGCGGAAAGAACTTCCCTTTTACGACGGGTATCTGCCGGAAGCCGGGCAAGTGGTGGAGCGGGCCGCGGCGGTACTGAAAGCGTTTGTGACGACGCGGGATCCGCAAGTGGAGATTACGCGCCAGGTGGTGCTGAGTCCGCTGACGGAGAGATCGGAGCAACAGTTCAGCGTGCAAGGGCCGGTACCGAAGATTTCCAAGCTGGAATTCAGCGATGCGAAATTGACGGAAGATCTGGCCGTGCGGACGCATATCGCGGAGATTGTGGGGCACGCCTATTCGCGGATGACGATTGATGTTTTTCTGGCGGAGCAGATCCGGCCGATTTACCAGCAACAGGGATTTTTGCAGGCGAAGATCGGGCCGGCGGAAGTACGGCTCACGGGAAATCCAAGCCAGCAGAAACTGGCGGAGGAGATTCCGGTGTATGTGCCGTGCGTGCCGGGAGCAATTTACAAATGGAAGGGCGTGGAGTGGAAGGGGAACGCGGCGATTTCGACGATCACCTTGACGAATACGATGGGAATGAAGCCGGGGGATGTGGCGAACGGCCAGGCGATAGAAGGCGGGTGGGAGCGGGTGCGGGAGGAGTATGGGCAGCGGGGATATCTGGAGGCGAAAGTGACGCCGGTGGCGGTTTATGATGATGCGACGCACACGAGTTCGTATGAAGTGTCGATCGTGGAGGGGAAGGTTTTTCATTTTGGGTCGATGACGATTTCGGGGATGTCGCTGGCCGGGGAGCGGAGGATTCAGGAGGCGTGGAGTCTGAAGCCGGGAGATGTGATGGACAAGAAGGTGTTTGAGGATTTTCTGTACGAGCTGGAGTCGCACCGGGAGAAGATATTCAAGGAGTTGCCGGTGCATTACGACACGGTGGGGCATTTTTTGCAGACGGATGAGGGGAAGGGGACGGTGGAGGTTTTGTTGGATTTTAAATAAGGAAGCGGAAAGAAAGAGTTCACACAGAGGGCACAGAGGATTCACAGAGTTCACAGAGAAAAAAGGAATTAACGCAGAGGACGCGGAGAGCGCTGAGTGCGCTGAGAAGAGAGCAGAGGGGAACGAGATGGGAAGCCTGGTCAACATACGGATGGGAGAGGGATCGGCGGAGATGGCCGAGGAGAAGGAGCGCGGGCTTTTGGCGAGGCTGGGAGAGTTGCGTTCGGTGATTGTGGCGCTATCGGGGGGGACGGATTCGGCTTACCTGGCTTGGGCGGCGCATCGGGCGCTGGGAGAGAAAGCGCTTTCAGTTACGGCGCTATCGGAGAGTTATTCGGCGTACGACCGGGAGCAGGTGGAGATTTTTTTGCGGGCGACGGGAGTGCGGCACGAGTTTGTTGAGACGCACGAAATGCAGAATCCCGCATACCGGGCGAATGCGGCGGACCGGTGCTACTACTGCAAGGACGAACTTTTTTCGGTGCTGGATGGATTGGCAAAAGGGCGCGGGTTTGCGGCGGTGGCGTATGGAGTGAACGCGGACGACACTTCAGATTTTCGGCCGGGACACCGCGCGGCGGCGGAGCACCGAGTGCTGACGCCACTACTGGAGGCGAAACTGAACAAGGAAGAGATCCGATGGCTGGCGAAGCGGGCAGGACTTCCCTGCTGGGACAGGCCGGCGTCGGCTTGCCTGTCTTCGCGGTTGCCGTATGGGACGGAGGTTACGGCGGAGCGGTTGTCTCTGGTGGAGCGGGGAGAGGCGGCATTGCGCCGGATGGGGTTCAAACAGTTCCGGGTGCGGTTGCATGACAAGCTGGGGCGGGTGGAAATCGCGCTGGAAGAGTTGCCACGGGCGCTGGAGCCGGAGATGGCAGCGGCGATCGCGCGGGAATTGAAGGCCGCCGGATTTGCGTATGTGGCTTTAGATTTAGAGGGTTACAGGCAGGGGTCGCTGAACGAGGCGCTGGCGAAATCGGCCGGAACATCCTGACCCGGAAGTGCGTATCTTTTACAAGGAGGGCCTGGAGACGAGCAACCGAGGGGAACCGGGCACATTGAGCCGATGATGAAACGCCACGCGACAATCCTTTCCGGAATGATTTTGTGCACGGCGCTGGCCGCGTTATCGATGAATGCGGCTGCAGCGGAGACCGCCACGTTTGACAAGACGTTCAGCGTGACGGCGCCGGTGCGGATTGAGTTGAGCAACGGATCGGGGAATGTGGAGATTCGAGGAAGCGCGGACGGGTCGGTGCATGTGCATGGGAAGGTTTCGCCGGGCGGATGGTCGCTGTTTGGAGGCGGGGCGAAAAGCGTGGAAGAGGTGGCCGCGAATCCTCCGCTGGAGCAGAGCGGAAGCACAATTCGCATCGGGAAGAATACATCGTGGCTGAAGAATGTTTCCATCGACTACCAGGTGGAAGTGCCGCATGACACGGAGATTGATGCGGGCGTGGCATCAGGCGGGATTACGATCGATAACGTGAAGGGGCCGGTGAAGGCGAGTTCGGCTTCGGGATACGTGCACGTGTATCGCGTGGAGCGGGATACGCAACTGAATGCGGCGAGCGGTTCGATTGATGCGTCCGGAATCGGGGGATGGTTGCGCATTTCGAGCGCATCGGGAGATACGCGGGCGGTGGATGTGAAGGGCGAGGTCAAAGTTTCGGCGGCTTCGGGATCGATCCGGATTGAACGGCCGAGCGAGCGGGTGGATGCTTCAACGGCGAGCGGGTCGATCGAGGTGGTGGGCGCGAATAATGATGTGAAGGTGCATGCGATTTCTGGTTCGATCCAGGTGTCGGGAAATCCGGGGGCGAGCCGGTTGTGGGAGTTGAAGACGATATCGGGATCGGTGCAACTGCGGGTGCCGCCGAATGCAAGTTTCCTGTTGTCCGCCGAATCGACATCCGGGGATATCCGGACGAGCATACCGGTGATATTGGAAGAGCAGAACAAGCACTCGCTGCGGGCGCATATTGGAAGTTCGGCAGGGCGGGTGGAAGTGCATACGGTTTCGGGAAGCGTGAATGTTTCGAGCGGGTCGTGAGGGTTGGTAGGTTGGGGCTGTTTTAGGCGTTGGGAAAGACCCAAGAAGACAGGCTGAGGCCTGTGCTCATGAAGAGCTGGCCACCTGAAGGTGGCCGCTACAAGTAAGATTCCCTTGTACAATGACGTGGTGAATTCCTTTTTAGCAAAACTGGCGCGGGTGCTTTTGGGAATGGGTGTGCTTGCGTGGGCGGGCGGGGCTTGCGCGCTGGGGCAGGAAAATTCCCAAGCGGGGCAAAGCGCGCCCACGGGGGCGGCGAAGACCAAGAGCGGCGGTGGCAAGCAGACTACCGCTGCTGCTGCGGCGGCAATTGAGCAGCAGGATTTGCAGAAGGCGATCGAGCAGGCGAGCAACGACCGCGCGGCGCTGATGCACAACCTGATGGAATATCTGAAAAAGTATCCGCAATCGTCACAGCGGCCGCAGATTTACCGGGCGATCGTGGAATCGAGCCTGCAAATCCGGGATTTCTCGACGGCGACGGAGTATGCGGAGCGGATGGTGGCACTGGATCCCGGGGACCTTTCGACAAACCTGCTTTCGGTGCAGTTGCTGGAGCGATATGGGGATGCGGCCGGATGGCGGCGGGCGACAAATTACTGCGCAAGGGTGATTGAACTGATCGGGCGCGAATCGGCGAACGAGAAATCGCCGCGGGTTTCGAATGAACAGTTTGAGAAAGACAAACAGCGGGATGCCGCGTCGATCTACCTGGTGCGAGGGCGGTTACATCAGAAGTTGAGCGAGATGCCGGATGCGCAGAAGGATTTTGAGGAGAGCTTTCGGTTGGCGCCGGGAGCGGCGGCAGCGGAGCGACTGGGAGAGCTGGCGGAGTTGAGGAAAGATTTGACTGGGGCGATCCATCATTATGCGCTGGCATTTGCGCTGGCGGAGGGTACGTCCGGAGGAGCAACGCGGGCGGAATTGCGAAAGAAACTTGGCAATGTGTGGCGGCTGGCGCACGGGTCGGAAGACGGACTGGGAGAGTATCTGTTGCGGGCGTATGACGAGAATGCGGCCGCGGCGGTCGCTCCGAAACCGGCGCGCAACCTGGGTTTGAAAGAGCCGTCGGAGTTCGTGCTGCGCAGGGCGCCGGATGCCCTGCCATATGCGCTGGCAGGGGTTAAAGGAAAAGTTCTGGTGATGAATTTCTGGACGACGTGGTGCGGGCCTTGCCGGGAGTGGGAACCGCATTTTGAGAAAGTGGCGGGACGATTCGCGGGGCGGGAGAAAGAAGTGGTGTTCCTGGAAGTGAATTGCGACGAAGATGAAACGCTTGTGGGACCTTACCTGGCGGAAGAGAAGCCGAAGACGAACGTGCTGTTTGCGGATGGATTAGACCTGCTCCTGGGAGTGAATTCGTTTCCGACGACGCTGGTGCTGGATCGCACGGGGAAGATTGCATACCGGGGAGAGGGAGTGGATATGGAGAACCCGGAGGCGAGTTTGATGGAGGCGATTGAGAAGACGTTGCACGCGGGGGAGATGGCGATGCCGGCACCGGTGACACAATAGAGGAAGAGATTTGGCGTTGCGGAAGTTAAAATGCGCCCGCTTCAGAAAGCGGCCGCTACAAAGGCGGGCGTAATCCAAGAGGAAGGGGCGAGCCCCTCCCCTACAAAGATAAGACGCGGCCACCTGAAGGTGGCCGCTACGATTCGGAGATTTGTTTGGCGGCGAGGATGGTGTTTACGTGGATTTGGATTGTGTCGGTCAGGCGACGAGCGTAGCCGCCGGCTAACGTGGTAACCACCGGGATATTTTGGGCGCGGGCTAGTTTGAAGACGCCTGCGTCGCGTTGTTGCAAACCTTCCATACTTAAATCGAGGCCGCCTAGTTGATCTTCGCGGTAGGGGTCTGCCCCGCCGACGTAGAAGAGGATATCGGGATGGAAATCGGCGATGGATTTTTTTACGGCGGGGAGGAGCGTGGCCAGATATGCTTCGTCGGCTACGCCGTCTTCGAGATTGAGATCGAGGGAAGAGTGGGGTTTGTGGGCTGGGTAGTTGTTGAGTTGGTGGATGGAGAGAGTGAAAACGGTAGCGTCTTTGCTGAAGATGGCGGCGGTGCCGTTGCCGTGGTGGACGTCGGTGTCGACGACCATGGCGCGGACAATTTTGTTGCGAGCCTGGAGGGTGCGGATGGCTACAGCTACGTCGTGAATGGCGCAGAAGCCTTCGCCGTGGCCGGGGTAGGCGTGGTGGAAGCCGCCGCCGATGTTGCAGCCGAAGCCGTCCTGCAGCGCTGATTCGGCGGCGGCGATGGTGCCGCCTGCGGCGAGCCAGAAGGCGCGGACGAGTTCGGGGGAGTAGGGGACTTCGAGTTTCATTTGTTCGCTGGCGGTTAGTGTGCCGGTTTTCAGTTTCTGGACCCAGTCTTCGGTGTGGACGCGGAGAATGTCGGTGTCGGATGCGGGATCAGGGCGGAGAAAGTCAGCTGGAGAGGCGATGGAGTCGTTGAGAAGTTGGTCGTGGATTAAGCGGAATTTTTCGGAGGGAAAGACGTGGGCGCCGAGGTTGAGGTCGTAGCGTTCGTGGTAGACGAGTTTGAAGGGAAGCATGGGAGTAGCCTCTCGAAAAGTATCACACCGCAAAACCAATATCGTGCCGCATCATTTCCTGTCAGTAATGCCAACATTTGCACTTGACATCACGCGTTCATCCTGCGCATCATTAGAGCATGAGGACGACACTTTCCATAGATGATGAAGTTCTTGAACTGGTGAAGCGTTACGCAGCGGATCGGTCAATGGCATTGGGTGAGGCCGTGTCCGAGCTGATTCGGAAGGCGTTCGCCACTCCCACGCCCACAAAAATGGTGAACGGACTGCACGTATTCGATCTTCCTCCCGACTCACCGAGAGTCACCACCGAGATGGTCAAGAAACTTGACGCGGAGCAGTAATGAAAGCCGCCCTCCTGGATGTAAACGTCCTTGTCGCACTGTTTTGGCCCGCCCATAGCGATCACCAAAAGGCACAAAGCTGGTTCAGGCAACACTCGGGCCGGGGCTGGGCCACTTGTCCTCTCACGCAGTCCTCATTCGTGCGAATCGTCAGCAACCCCATGATTTCGCGTGCCGCCGTAACGGTGGAGGAGGCAACAAAACTATTGGCGAAAAACCTGGTACATCCATCGCATGTTTTCTGGCCCGCTGAGGCACATTACCTGGATTTGATTGAAACATTTGCTAGTCGCATCGTGGGTCATCAGCAAGTCACGGACTCGTACCTGCTTGGGATGGCGATACGCAACCGCGGAACTCTCGTAACGATGGATCGGGGAATCTCGAGTCTTATCCCAGACGGAATGCGTGATCGAGGAATAGTGGAGCTAATCCGATAGTTTGCCTGCCGAGTTGGACCCGGCGGTTAAGATTCGCGGTCGAGGATGAAGTCGGGGAGGGTTTGGAGGGCGCGGGCGTATTCGGAGAAGCCGGAGCCGTTGAGGCAGGCTTTGGCGCGGACGGCGTAGTCGAGGGCGAGGTTGCGGGTGCGATCGAGGGCGCCGGAATCGCGGACGAGGGCGACAAGAGTTTCGGGCTGAACGGAGTCGAACTCTTTTTCTTCGAGGACGCGAGCGACCATTTCGCGGGCTTCGCGGTGTCCGTTTTCCATGGCGTAGATCAGTGGGAGGGTGACTTTGCCTTCTTTCAAATCGCTGAGGACGGGCTTGCCGAGTTGCTCGCTGGAAGCAGTGAAATCCAAAAGATCATCGACGAGTTGGAAGGCGAGACCGGAATAGCGGCCGTAATCGGCTAGCGCGGTTTCGTGTTCTTCGTCGAGGCCGCCGAGGACTCCGCCGAGGCGCGCGCAGCCGCTGAAGAGGCACGCGGTTTTGTAGGTGGAAAGTTTCAGGGCGTCGTCTTCGGAGACGTCGATACGTCCGATTTTTTCGAGTTGGAGGAGTTCGCCTTCGACCATTTTTTGGGTGAGATCGATCAGGATATCGAGGACGTGGAAATTGCGTTCCTGCAGGGCGATGTGGAAGGACTGCATGTAGAGCCAGTCGCCGGAGAGGACGCTGCGATGATTGCCCCAGCGGGAGTTGGCGGAGGGACGGCCGCGGCGAGTGTCGGCACTGTCGATGACGTCGTCGTGAATGAGAGTGGCGCTGTGAAGGAGTTCGACGACGGCGGCGAGTTTGATAGCGCTGCGAGAATCACCTTCGCTTCCAGCAGCGTAGCCGTGGGCAAGCAGCAATAAGGCGGGGCGGAGGCGCTTCCCTCCCCCACCCAGGAGATAGCTGGTGATTTCGGAGACTGGTTGATAGGCGGAGGCGCTCTGGCGCGAGAGTTCCTGCTCGACCTTCACGAGGTCATCGCGAACGAGTTCAAAAATCTCTTTGACGGTCAATAAGGCGATGTGCGTTCTCCGGGCCCGCCCCCTGTCGGCGGGACACCTCGGCCGTAAATTATTCGGGCCGAGTCAGCCTAAAAAACCTCCGGAAATTCTCCGTGGTCTGGGCGGCAATTTCAGATAGCTCCAAGTCTCTCACAATAGCGAGCGCCTTTGCTACCTCGAGGACGTAGGCGGGCTCATTGCGCTTGCCGCGGTGGGGCTGTGGCGCGAGGTACGGCGAGTCCGTTTCAATCAGAATGTTCGAAAGGGGCAAAGCCTTTGCGACGTCGCGGATGTTCTGGGCTTTGGGATAGGAGATATTGCCGGTGAAGGAGATTTGGAAGCCCATGTTGAGGCCTTTTTGGGCGTGAGCGAGAGTGCTGGTGAAGCAGTGGAGGATGCCGCCCAGGCCGGTGGGCTTCCAGACTTCGTCGAGGAGGCGGAGGCAGTCGTCCCAGGCGTCGCGGCAGTGGATGATGATGGGGAGATTGGCGGCTTGGGCGAGTTCCATTTGCTGGCGGAAGACTGTTTCCTGGATGTCGCGGGGGGAGTGGTCGTAGAAATAATCGAGGCCGATTTCGCCCCAGGCGATTACTTTGGGGTGTTTGGAGAGGGCGGCTAGGGTTTCGAGATGGGCGGGGGTGACTTCTTTGGCGTCGTGGGGATGGATGCCAACGGTGGTGAAGATCCAGTTGTGGGATTCGGCGTAGGGGAGGGCGGCGTCGAGTTTTTCGGGGCCTGGGCCGGTGCCGATGGCGAGGAGGGTGGAGACGCCGGCGGCTTGGGCGCGTTGGAGCATGGCGTCGCGGTCGTCGGCGAATTGGGGGCCGTCTATGTGGGCGTGGGAGTCGATTAGTTCCATAAAAGCAGTGATCGGTAATCAGTAATCAGTGACCAGTAAGATGAGGGCGGCCCTCCTCGGAAGGGGGCCCTCCATGCCCGCCTTCCGTTGCTCAGCGTTACTGCTCAAAAGCGGGAGCAGAGCTCCCGCACTCCAAATTATTTAAGGCGGGCGCCGACTTCGACTTCTTCGTGGAAGCCGGTTAGGACGGGGCGGCCTTCGGGGCCTACAGAGGCGGCAACGATCATGCCGTTGGATTCGACGCCGCGGAGTTTGCGGGGGGCGAGATTGACGACAACCGCTACTTTGCGGCCGATGAGGGATTCGGGTTCGTAGTATTGGGCTATGCCGGCGCAGATCTGGCGGATTTCGGTGCCGATGTCGACGGTCAGTTTGAGGAGTTTGTCGGCGCCGACGATGCGTTCGGCGGTTTTGATCTGGCCTACGCGCATTTCGACTTTGGTGAAATCCTCGATGCCGATTTTTTCGGAGACGGCCGGGGCGGTGGCCGCCGCTGCGGACGCGCCGGTCGCGGCTGGCGCACTTGCGGCCGGAGCGGGTGCTGCTGGTGTTGGATTCAGTTCTTCGTTTGCCATTGATTCGATCCTCTCTATTGCTTCGGTTTTGTCTACACGTGGGAACAAGGTCTGCGATTTGCCAAGAGCGGTGCCGGGAGCGAGTTTGCCCCAGCGGAGCCCGTCGAGTTCGAATTTGCCGAGGGCTTCGGACTGGCCGAGGAGCGTCCAGACTTTGGCGGCGCTGTCCGGGAGAACGGGAAATGAAAGCGCGACGACGATGCGGAGAAGTTCGGCGGTGGTCCAGAGGACGGTGGCTTTGCGGGCTTGATCGGCTTCGGAGTTGCCGAGCGCCCAGGGTTGTTCACTGGTGAGGTATTTGTCGGCGGCGGCGATGACGGTCCAGATGGTTTCGATGGCGCGGGCGAAACTGAGCTTGTCGAAATTTTCGAGGACTTCGCCGATGGCGGCCTGGGCTTCTTTCGCGAGGGCTTCATCCTGCGGTTTCAGCGCGCCGGGCTTGGGAATTTTGCCGGCGAAGTTTTTTTCGATGAGCGCGGCAGTGCGGCTGGCGAGATTGCCGAGGCCGTTGGCGAGATCACTGTTGTAGCGGGTGACGAGGGCGTCGTAGCTGAAATTGCCGTCTTGGCCGAAGACGACGTCGCGCAGAAGGAAATAGCGGAGCGCATCCATGCCGAGCATGTTGACGATGGGGCGCGGGAGGACGACGTTGCCTTTGGACTTGCTCATTTTGGCGGCGTCCATGAGGAACCAGCCGTGGGCCCAGACTTGTTTGGGAACCGGAAGCATGGCGGCCATCAGGAAGGCGGGCCAATAGACGGTGTGGAAACGGATGATGTCTTTGCCAACGAGATGCAGATCGGCGGGCCAGTAGCCGCGTTTTTCGTAGTCGGGGCCGCCGACGGCGCTGAGATAGGCAGTGAGGGCGTCGAACCAGACGTAGAAGACGTGGGGCTCCTCGCCGGGAACGGGAATGCCCCAGCGGATGGTGGTGCGGGTGATGCTGAGATCTTTCAGGCCGCCTTCGACGAAGCTGATGATTTCGTTGCGACGGGTATCCGGCTGAATGAAGTCGGGATATTTGTTGTAGAAATCGAGCAGCGGCTTTTGAAAGGAAGAGAGCTTAAAGAAATAGTTTTCTTCGGTAACGGTTTCGAGGGGGCGGCCGCAATCGGGACAGTTGTCGCCGGGCTTGGCGTCGTTCACGAAGGCGTTGTCGTAGATGCAGTATTGGCCGGTGTAATGGCCTTTGTAGACGTAGCCGTTTTCCTTGCACAGCTTAAAGAGCCACTGGACGGTGCGAACATGGTTGAGATCGGTGGTGCGAACGAATTCGTCGGCGGGGATGCCGAGTTCGTCCCAGAGGGCGCGCCAGGCGTCGGCCATTTTTGCAACATATTCGGATTCGGGGACGCCGGCTTTTTTTGCGGCGCGTTCGACGTTGACGCCGTGCTCGTCGGTGCCGGTGGTCATGACTACGTCATAGCCGCGCATACGCTTGTAGCGGCGGATGACATCGGCGACGACGGTGGTATAGGTGTGGCCGATGTGGGGGAGCCCGTTGGTGTAGTAGATGGGCGTCGTGAGGTAGAATTTTTGTTTTTTGTCGGGCATTTTTGAGTTTTAAGTTTTTAGTTCAAAGTTCAAGAGTTCAGAAGTTCAAGAGTTCAAAAAGAGAGAGTGCTTATTGCTTAGGTCTTGACTGACCAGGCGCGCATGGCTTCGTCCATGACGCGCTGGAGAGGCACATTTTGTGCTTCTGCCAGTTTACGGCAATCCTCGAATTCGGGCGATGCCTGGCGGATATGGCCGTTGAGCCGAGCGACTTTGATGCGGACATCGCCGAAAGCGGTATGCACGGTATCCCACTGGCGGGCGAGGACGCGGCGTTCGGCGGTGTATGCGCGGACGCCGAGGGTGGTGGTTTCCGCGAAGAACATTTCGTGGAATTTGGATTCATCGGCGGGCTTGCAGAGGATGGTGACGAGCATGCCGGGGCGATTTTTTTTCATTTGAACGGGAGTGGTGAAGATGTCGAGGGCGCCGGCGGCGAGGGCTTTTTCGAGTAGATAGCCGTAAATCTGGGGATTCATGTCGTCGAGATTGGCTTCGAGGACGCGGATGGATTCGGATTCGGGGGTGGCATGTTTTTCATCGGCTTCGCCGACCATGAGGCGGAGGACGTTGGGCTGGCCCTCGAGATCGGCAGTGCCTGCGCCGTAGCCGATGGCGGTGACGGTGATTGGCGGCTGAGGGCCGAAGTGGGAACAGAGAGTGGCGACGATGGCGGCGCCGGTGGGAGTGACCAACTCTTTTTGAATGCCGTTGGAATAGGTGGGTTTGCCGAGGAGCAGGCGCGCGGTGGCAGGCGCGGGAACGGGCAAGACGCCGTGGGCCATTTTTGCGGTGCCGCCGCCGACGTTAAGAGCAGAGCAGGCGAAAGATTCGATGCCAAGAGCATGGAAGCCGATGCAGGCGCCGACGATGTCAATGATGGCGTCTATGGCGCCGACTTCATGGAAGTGGATTTTTTCGAGTGGGACGTCGTGGACGGCGGCTTCGGCCTCGCCGAGTTTCGAGAAAATGGAAGCGGAGCGGATTTTCACGCCGGGTGCGAGCGTGGATTTTTGGATGATTTCTAGAATGGCACTGAGGGAGCGATGCGTGATGGTGTCTTGCGCGCGGACTTTGGCGTGCGTGGCGGCCATGCCGTTTTTCCAGACTTTTTCGGCAGTGAATTCCCAGCCGGGGAGGTTGAGGGATAGCAATTCGGCGCGCAGTTGTTCGACGGGCACACCAGCGTCAAGCAGGGCGCCGAGGGTCATATCGCCGCTGATGCCGCTAAAACAATCAAAATAAGCGCATTTCATGGGCTGAAACCTGATTCGATACTATCGGCACGGCGTATTTCCGTCAAACCTGGCGGAGCAAAGGGAGTATCGCGGCGTGTAAATTGATGTGCGATACTTGGCGGCGAATCGGGTACCTGCCATGGGCTGCAAAAGTTCTTCCCTATTCCGGGCTGCAAGGCTGCGTTGGACCGGCGAGCAACGCGGTTTGCGAGATTTGATTCTGCTTGGCTTCTCCCTCATTTTTGCACCGCGATTATTGCCACAAGGCGGAATAGCGTCTCAGTCCGTGAACGGCGGACCGAGTTACCCGGTTGTGTC
>DATLVJ010000591.1:0-2934 GCA_035577585.1 Candidatus Limnocylindrales bacterium | reverse complement strand
CAGGTCCGCCGCTCCAACCGCCGCGCCCTCCTCCAGATGCTCACAAAGCTCAAAAAACGCGGCCTCGTCGAAGAACTTTCCCATGGCCGCTTCCTCCTTCGCCAGTCATCCCGCCCGCAGCAAGCCTCCGCAAAGCCTCGCCCCGCGCAAGAAACGCCCACCGAAAAATTCCCCCAGCACAAAGCCGTTTCCCGCGACGAAATCCGCGGCCGCCTCGTCCTCCATCACGACGGCTACGGATTCGTCGTTCCCGACGTCGCCATTCCCAATCTCGATGGCGATCTTTTTATCCCTCGCGACTTCGTAGAAGACGCCATGCACGGCGACCACGTCATCGCCAAAGTTTCCCGCCTCAGCGGCGTCCCCGGAGCCCGCCGAGCCGAAGGCCGCATCCTCCGTGTCGTCTCCCGCGCTCATCCCTCCGTCGTCGGCCTTTTCCGCTACACCTCGCGCGGCTGCGTCGTCGTTCCCTACGATCCCCGCGTCCAGCACGATATCGAACTTTCCGCCGGCGAAGAACTTTCCGCCGCCCTCCGCGATCAGTTGCTGCCCGGTGAAAAAGATCGCTCCGGCAAACGCCCTCGCCTTGCGCACATTCCGAAACTCGATGGCGCCGTCGTCAACGCCGAACTGATCCGCTACGGCCGCGAAGGCACCGCTCCGATCGGCCGCGTCATCGAAATTCTTGGCCGTCCCGGCGATCTCGGCGTGGACACCGAAATCATCATCCGCAAGCACCACTTGCCCCACAGCTTCCCCGGCGAAGTTTCCCACGAAGCCGAACAACTTGCCCGCCCTGTCACCGAATCTGAACTCGCCGGACGCGAGGATTTTCGCAGCCTTCCCATCGTCACCATCGACGGCGAAACCGCCCGCGACTTCGACGACGCCGTCTACGTCGAACGCCGAGAAGACGGCGGCTGGCTCCTGCAAGTCCACATCGCCGACGTCGCCCATTACGTCACGCCGGAATCCCCGCTCGACCGCGAAGCTCGCCTCCGCGGCAACTCCGTCTACTTCCTCGATCGCGCTGTCCCCATGCTTCCCGAAGCTCTTTCCAACGGTATGTGCTCGCTGAAACCTCGCGAAGAGCGCCTCGTCCTCAGCGCCATCATGCAGTTCGACTCTTCCGGCCGCATGCTCAGCTCCTGGATGACTCCCGGCGTCATCCGCTCCGCCGAACGCATGACGTACACCAACGTCAATAAGGTCCTTGAGGGTGACGCCGAAATGTCCGCGCGCTACGCCCATTTGAGTCATCACTTCCGCGCTATGAAAGGCCTCGCACTCCTCCTCAACGCCCGCCGCGCCGAAAACGGCTCCATCGATTTCGATCTCCCCGAGCCTGTCATCGAGTTCGACGACCAGCAACAGATGACCAACATCGGCCGCAGCGAACGCAACATCGCCCATCGCCTCATCGAAGAGTTCATGCTCGCCGCCAATCGCGCCGTCGCGCACTACCTCATCCAGCGCGGCCTACACGCCCTGCATCGCGTCCACGAGAAACCCGACGCCCGCAAAGTTCTTGAGTTTGAGGAACTCGCCCGCGCGTTCGGCTATTCCCTCGGCGTCGAAGATCTCCACCAGCGCGAAGTCGCCGTCCGCCACGGCAAAGTTCCCTCACCCGCAAAAGGTGGCCGCCCCGACACCCGCGGCCACGGCCGCGAGCGACAGATGCGCGCCGTCCTTCCCGCCTCCGACATCAATCTCACTCCCCAGCACTATCAGCGCCTCGTCCAAAAACTCTCCGGCAAACCCGAAGAGCGCATCCTTTCCTACCTCATGCTTCGCTCGCTCAAGCAAGCCCGCTACTCCGCCGAAACCCTCGGCCACTTCGCGCTCGGCTTCGAGGAGTACACCCACTTCACTTCGCCCATTCGCCGATATCCTGACTTGATCGTCCACCGCATCCTCAAATGGGCGCTCGCAAATCCCAAGGCCCCTGTGCCCACGCACATCAAGCCCGCGATCGGCGTGGAATCCGCCGTCTATTCGCTGAAGCATCTCGAAGAAATCGCCGCAGAAACTTCCGAAACCGAGCGCCGCGCCGCTGGAGCCGAACGCGAGCTCGTCAGTTGGAAAACCGCGCAATTCATGGAGCAGCATTTGGGCGACGAATACGATGCCCTCATCATCTCCGTGCAGAAATACGGCTGCTTTGTCGAACTCTTCGAAGTCTTCGTCGAAGGCCTGCTCCCTATCACCGCGATCGAGGAAGCCGCCGACGCCCGCTGCGTCTATCGCGAACGCGATCACGCCATCGTCGCCGTCTCCGGCGGCGACTCCGGCCGTGGCCGCCGCTCCACCCGCCGCAAATCCACGCTCCAACTCACCTGGAAACTCGGCGACCGCATCCGCGTCCGCGCCGAACGCATCGACCCCATCCGCCGCCGCGTAGAATTCGCCCTCGCCTCTTCTTAGTCCGGTAAGGCCTTGGACATGCCTATTTCTTTAGCTTGGATGTGCTCTTCCCGGATTTGCCCACCAGAAGAAACCCCTCGGCCTCATCCACCAGTTTCAAACTGACGTGAGGAGGACCGTGTTTGTCTTCTCCGTTGTCAACATAAACGCGGTAATAATACGTTTTGCCTTCCTCCACCGTCAGATCCGCCGCTGCGCTCATCTTTTCTGCCGAAATCAGGGACGACTGTACATCGGTACACAGCCGGTGATCTCCCGGGCCTAGGGAAAACGATAGATAGCTCCACTCGTGGTTCGCTCCCATCCAAATTCCATCCACCCCCACTCGGGTGGTTGCATGCCCTATCACCAACTCACCAGGTTTGGCATTTATTTCTTCAATCACAAAGACCTGCGCCTTCCCAGGCAGTGGTTTCTCAACTGAGTGATCTTTCTTGTCCACCTTCACATCGAACTGGGTCTTCGTAGAGCCGCATCCGGCCGCTGTATGCAAATCGGCAGTCTGGGCTT